>NZ_JBSIBZ010000043.1:0-74144 GCF_058245575.1 Streptomyces sp. UF-297
GACAAACACGACCCCGTTTTGCGTGTGGGCTCGCGTGAAACGGGGTGGGGGCGGGCGATGTTTCACGTGAAACGAGGTGTGGAGCGGGGGAGTTCGGTGCTGCCCTGTGAGTTGTGCGGAGTGTCGGTCGGCGGGCCGGTCCTGCCTGGTCTCTGCGTACCGATAAGGCTTGGCAATTGGCCCTGCCGGGATTGCCGTTGTTCAAGATCTCTGCCGGAATGAGAGTGGAGAAGTCCCAAGGGGAGTCATCAACAAGGGAGTTGATCCCGGTGTCAGCAGTGGTGGAGGTCGCCCCTGAGGCGGCCGGTGCCGCGATGCTCTCCCCGCAGGTGCCGTCCGTCCTGCAGATCTCCTTCCAGGGGCGCGCACAAAGCCGGGCCTTTGCGGTCCTCGGTGCCACGGTCGGCCTTGCCTCGGCCGGGAGCAGGGGGTGGTGGCAGCCCGCTGACCGGCCCCCGGCTCCATGCCGCGCTCGCCCTGCTGCCGCTGCCGGCTCCAGCCGGATGTCGCAGGACATCGGGCCGGGGCGGGGCGCGCGGTGCTGCGTTTGCTCGCAGGGCGCCGGTCGGCCCCGTTTTCCGTGGATCTCGTGGCGCCGCCGCGCCCGTCGTTAACGATCTTGTTCAGGGGCTGCTCTAGAATCGGAATGAGCGACCCGGTTGAATGTGCGGAAGGACCGGCCCGGGTGTCGCGGATTTCGCAGGAGGCATACGCATGGTGGACGGCGGTTCGGGACCCTCGCGTGCGGATGCCCGGCGGAACAGGGCGCTGGTGTTGCAGGCGGCCCGATCCGCCTTTGAGGAACAGGGGTTGGGGGTTCCGCTCGGGGAGATCGCGCGCCGGGCCGGGGTGGGCGCGGGGACGGTGTACCGCCATTTCCCTTCCAAGGAAGCCCTGTTCAGAGCGACGGTCTCGGACCGGATCCAGCTGTTCACCGACACCGCAAGGGACTTGGCGGACGCCGAGGACGCCGGTGGGGTCTTCTTCCGCTTCCTGGCGTCGGTGGTGCGGCTGGCGGCGCGGAACAAGGCGCTGTGCGACGTGCTGGGCGCGGTGGGCGAAGGGGGATTCCAGCCCTCCGAGGGGGTCGAGCGGGCCTTCGGGGAAGCTCTTGAGGTCTTGCTGACGAGGGCTCAAGTGGCGGGCGAGGTACGGAAGGACGTCCGCTTCGACGATGTCAGGGTGCTGCTCGCCGGGTGTGTGGCCATGGAGCGGAACAGGTCGGGAGCGGGGGCGACGGTCGGGGTGCCGGGGCGGATGACGGCGCTGATGTGCGATGGGCTGCGTGCGGGGCGCAACGTAACGAAACTTCCGGATCGGGCGGCGGAACGTAACGAAACCCGCTGTGAGGTGTGCGGCGGGCCGGTCCCGGTGTCGGGGACGGGCCGGCCCGCGCGGTACTGCGGCGGAGCCTGTCGGCAGAAGGCGCACCGGGCCAGACGGCGGGCGCGCGGCGCGGACGGCTCCGCGGCCCGTACTCAGAGCTGAAGCTTGAAGCCCAGGTGGGAGGCGTCGAAGCCGAGGCGCTCGTAGAAGCGGTGCGCTTCCACGCGGGTCGCGTCGGAGGTGAGCTGCACCAACGAGCAGCCCAGCGTGCGGGATTCGGCGATCGCCCACTGTATGAGCTGGGTCCCCAGGCCGCTGCCGCGCTCGTCGGAGTGGACCCGTACGGCCTCGATGGTCGCGCGGGAGGCGCCGCGGTGCGAGAGGCCGGGGATGACGGTGAGCTGGAGGGTGCCCACCGTACGGGCGTCGCGTACGGCGACGATCAGGTGCTGGTGGGGGTCGGCGGCCAGCTTCTGGTAGGCCGCCCGGTACGGGGTCAGGTCGTCGGGGGACTCGCGGGTGGCGCCCAGGGCGTCGTCGGCCAGCATCGCCACGATGGCGGGGAGGTCGTCCTCGGTCGCACGGCGGAACTCGATATCGCTCATGAGCGCGACCTTATGCCGCGCCCCTGACGCGGGAGCGGTCCGGGCGACAGGGCGGGAACAGGCCGGAGGGCGGGCCGGAGAACGGATGAGCCCCGTCGAGGGCCCTGTGGCGGGCTCCCGGCGGGGCTCGCGAGGAGAAGAGCGGAGTTACGAGGCAGGGGCCAGGTTCTCGACGGCGGTCACCAGCGGCGCCAACTCCGGCCGCTTCGCCGCCTCTTCGAGCGCCTCGCGCAGGGCCCGGTCGTGCGTGGGACGGGCCTTTTCCAGCAGCTTGTACCCCGCGTCGGTGACATCGGTGTAGATGCCGCGCCGGTCGTCGGTGCACAGATAGCGGGAGAGCAGACCGCGCTCCTCCAGCCGGGTCACCAGGCGGGTGGTGGCGCTCTGGCTGAGCACGACGGAGTCCGCGACCTGGTGCATCCGCAGATGGCCGCCCGGACCGTCGTGCTGCTCGCTGAGCACGCTGATCACCGAGAACTCGCGGACGCTGAGGTTGTGCTCGGCCTGGAGGGCACGTTCGATGTGCGCCTCGAGGCGGCCGTGCAGTGCGGAGAGGGCGCACCAGCCCTGGGCTAGGCCGCGGGCGGGGTTCCGCTGCTGAGTCTGCTGCGTCATGGCAGCCCTCCTTACAGGTCCGTATGCGGGGCCGTACAGGTCCGTGCGGTCCAGGATAGGGCACGTTCGAAATATCCCGCGCTTGCATTTAGTCCGCGTCTGCAATTATTGTTTTCGCTCGTAAGGCTCGTAGGCAACCAGTTTCGCAGTCACTCAGCTTGAAGGGCCCTGTCATGCCTCTCGCACTCCTGGCGCTGGCCATCGGCGCTTTCGGCATCGGGATGACCGAGTTCGCCACCATGGGCCTGCTGCCCCAGATGGCGGCCGATTTCGGTGTCTCCATCCCCCTGGCCGGATACGCGACCACCCTCTACGCCCTGGGCGTCGTCGTGGGCGCGCCGCTGATGACCGCCGTCGGCACCCGGATGACCCGCAAGCAGATGCTCACGCTGCTGATGGGGCTGTTCATCGTGGGCAACGTGATCACGGCCCTCGCTCCCGCCTTCGGGCTGATGCTGGTGGGCCGGGTCGTCTCGTCCTTCACGCACGGGGCGTTCTTCGGCATCGGCGCGATCGTCGCCGCCGACCTCGTGGCACCCGCCAAGCGGGCCACCGCGATCTCCGTGATGTTCGCCGGTCTGACCTTCGCCAACGTCGTCGGCGTACCGGTCGGCACGCTGCTCGCCCAGCAGGTCAGCTGGCGGGCCACCTTCCTCGCCATCGCCGCGCTGGGCCTGGTCGGCATCGCCGGTATCGCCAAGCTCGTACCGGCCCAGCCCGGACCCGCCGCCTCCAGCATGCGCAGCGAACTCGCCGTCTTCCGCAACCCGCAGGTCGGCCTCGCCATGCTGATGACGGTCCTCGGCTTCGGCGGTGTCTTCGCGGCCAGCACCTACCTGGCGTCGATGATGACCGAGGTCGCCGGCTTCGCCCCGTCCTCCGTGATCTGGCTGACCATGGCCTTCGGTGGCGGACTGATGGTCGGCAACCTCTTCTCCGGCCGGCTCGCCGACCGCCGCCCGATGCCGATGCTGTTCATCTCGCTGATCGGACTCGCCCTCTCCCTGGGCGCGTTCACCTTCACCGCGCACCACAAGGTCGCCGCGATCATCACCATCGCGCTGGTCGGCGCCTTCGGTTTCGCGACCGTACCGCCGCTGCAGAAGCGCGTGATGGACAACGCCGCCTCCGCCCCCACGCTCGCCTCCGTCGGCAACATCGCGGCCTTCAACTTCGGCAACGCACTGGCCGCCTGGCTCGGTGGCATCGTCATCACGGCCGGTTTCGGCTACACCGCGCCCAACTGGGTCGGTGCGCTGATGACGCTCGGCGCCGTGGGCGTCGCGATCATCGCCGTGACCCTGGAGCGGCGCGGCGTGGGCACCGGCCACGGCCAGGTGGTCGCGGCCGGAGGACCGGGCCAGGAGCAGGCCGCGGTCACCGCGCAGGACCGCCCCCGGCAGGCCGTACGCGTCGAGCAGCACTGAGCCGTACGCCCCTGGGAAGTACCGAACGTCCGTGGAGACGGCCGCACGTGCGGCGGCACCCACCCCGTGCCCGCGGCCGTACTTCTCACAAAACCCGCCGCGCGGGCCCCTGCCGGGCAGGGCCCGCGGCCTCCGCACCGACCAGCACCGCCACACCGTTACAAGGAGCAGTACCCCATGAGCACGACCACCGCCGTCCGCACCCTGACCACCCACGACGCGGACACCCTCATCGAGGCCGCCCGCAGTGCCGCCGAGGGTCTGGGAGTGCGCGGCAGCATCACCGTCCTGGACGCGGGCGGCCATCTGCTGGGCTTCCGCCGCGACGACAGCGCGGTGCTGATCTCCGGTGAGACCAGCACCCGCAAGGCCTACACGGCCCTCCAGTTGGACGCGCCGACCGCCGAACTCGTCGACGCGGTACGCCCCGACGGCCTCTTCCACACCCTGCCGACCGCGCTGGACCGGCCGCTGCTGTTCATCGCGGGCGGGGTGCCGCTGCACCGCGACGGCCGGCTGATCGGCGCCATCGGCGTCGGGGGCGGGGCACCGGAGCAGGACCACCGGATCGCGACCGCCGCGATGGAGGCCGCTGGCCTGAACTGACGGGGGCCACTGCGGCGTCCCGCTGGAGGTGCGGTCGTGCACCTGCAGGACGGTGGGGACGGTCGCGCAGTTCCCCGCGCCTCCTATTGGGGCACGGGGAACTGGAGGCAGGTCGTCAACTGGCCTACTGGATCGATGGTTTCACGTGAAACGGCGCTCTCGATGGTCGTCAACTCACCGGTTGACGATGGCGGTTGATCGCCTTCGCCGCAGAAGAGGACGCCGACTTGGCCGTCGACTGTGCATGACGCAGTCGGCGGCCTCGTCGTGTCAGGCCCCAGGGCTTGAGCACCGAGATCACGGTGCAGAAGAGATACAGCGACAGCGCGACGGACGGCGCCATCACGAGGCTGAAGTCCGCTTCCGGACGCCCCGCCTCGACCGCGGCCGCGGCCCTGCCGATCTCCGGGCGCAGTGAGAAGACGGTGGCGCCCGCCGCGACGATCGTCAGCCACAGTTTGCTGCGTACCCAGTGGTAGCGGGCCAGTCCCCAAGGGGTGCCCAGGGACAGTACGACCCCGGAGACCACGGTCAGCAGGGCGATCGGCACGACCAGCCAGTCGATGAAGATCTTCATCGAGCGGTAGGCGGCCGCGACGGTCTCGGAGGAGCCGGTGGTGTAGGCGGTGAGGCCCAGCGCCAGCAGCCCGAGGGTCAGCCCGAGCCAGCCGACGGAGACGGTGACGTGGAGTGCGAGGGTGGCCCGGCGGACCGGGCGGGTGAGCTGCTGCATGACACTCACGGTGGCCCGCTGAGGTCCGTGGCGCGTCTGACGGCGGGAGTATCCCCTGGTACGCGTATCCGAGTACGGCCTAGGCTCGCGAGCATGAGCATCATGGGGACAACGCGGCCCGAGAGGGCAGAGGAAGCCGTGCGCTCCAAGGGGCGGCTGCACCTTTTCGACCTGGACGGGACGCTGATGTACGGGTCCGCCGCCGCCATCGAGATATCCCGGCAGCTGGGGCTGGAGCGCGAGATCGCCGAGCTGGAGCGGGCCTTCGTGGCGCGGGAGGTGGACCCGCCGCGCTATGCGCAACTGGCCGTGGAGCTGTGGAGCGAGCTGACCGATGCGCAGGTCGCGGCGGCCTTCGAGGGGGCGCCGTGGCTGGCCGGGATCCGGGAGGTGTGGGCGGACATCCGCGAGCGCGGGGAGCGCTGTGCGGTGATCTCGCTGTCGCCGCACTTCTTCGTCGAACGGCTGCTGGCGTGGGGCGCGGATGCCGCGTACGGATCGCGCTGGCCGGAGCTGCCCTTCCGCCAGCAGGTGGACCCGGCGGGCATTCTCTCCGCGGCGGCGAAGGTGCGCCTCGCGGACGAACTGTCCGCGAAATATGGGCTGACCAGGGACGATTGCGTCGCTTACGGGGATTCGATGTCCGACACCGAGCTGTTCTCGGTGCTTCGTGAGTCGGTCGCGGTGAATGCGGACCACCATGTCAGCGAACTGGCCTCATATGCGTACGCGGGGCGTGATCTGCGCGAGGCGTACGAACTGGTGCGGACCGGCCGGTAATTCCTGTCAATACGCCACGCATTCGCCGCGCGTGTGCAAAGAATTGGAGGGTGCGGGACGTTCGCCGTGCGCCGGTGATTTCGGTGGGGGTGTGCAGGTGTCGCGGATCAAGGGGTTGTGGTTTCAACTTCTGACGGTATGGTCGAGTCCCGTTCGACGGGGTGAGGGCGCCCGTGGGGGCGTACCAGGCATGCGGAGCCCGCCAGCCTAGCGGCGGCGAGGCGATCGGTACCCGGACTTCCGGCTATTTGTCCGGTGTGGTGGACCGGGGTGGCATGCTGCGGAGACGAGGGCCGCGCACAATGCGGCGAAACATGACACTTGTCCGCTTTGGAGGGTTTGCTCGGATCAACGGGGTGCGATGAAGAATTCCGATGCAGCGCGGGGGAATTCCGGGCACGTTCCGAACCACGGAAGTGCGTAGACGACCGAAAGACGCTCGAGGCGAGGCACACCATGGACGCTCCGACCACCACGACGGCCGATAACGGCTCTTCTGGCGGCAGTGGCGATTGGGGTTGGTTCACTCCGTCGAAGAAGTCCCCCGACGACTGCCCGGAGGGGCAGCATGAACCCGATGAGCAACAAGACGGTCAAACTCGGCGGGAACAGCACGACAAGAGCGAGCAGGGCGAGCGGGGCGAAATGGATGACCGGCACCGGATACCCGGCCGGCCGGTCAACCCGATAAGGCCCGTGGGCACCGCCGCCGAGCGCGGCCGCGATCCCGGGCCGGAAGCGACCGCGCCGGAAGCCCCCAGAAAGCCGGAAGCCCCCGCACCGCTGGAAGCCCCCGTACCGCAGGAAGCGCCACGGACCGCCGAGCCCGCACGGGCCGCCGGGCCGCCGCGTGCTCCCGAGCCGCCGCTCGTCACCGAGCCGCCGCGCGTCCCCGAGCCCCGCCAGGCCGCCGAGCCCGAGCCCGTGCACGAGCCGGTGCGGCGCCCGCTGCGGGAGGCGGCGCTGCCCGCGCCCGCCCAGTCCGCGCAGCCCGCCCCGTGGCCCGCCCGCCCGGCCAGGAGCGCGGGCACCGAGGCCGCCGCCTTGGCCGCGGATCTGCTGGACGCCTCCCCCGACACGGCCCTCATCCGCCGCACCATGGCCGAGATCGAGCCCATCTCCGACAAGGTGACGTCCTACTTCTACGCGCTGCTGTTCGTACGGCACCCCGATCTGCGTGCGCTCTTCCCGGCCGCCATGGACGCCCAGCGCGACCGCCTCTTCAGGGCGCTGCTCACCGCCGCCAAGCACGCCGACGACGCCGCGACCCTCACCGAGTACCTCTCCCACCTCGGCCGCGGCCACCGCAAGTACGGCACCCTGCCCGACCACTACCCGGCCGTCGGGGAGTGCCTGCTCAGCGCGCTGGCCCGCTATGCCCCCCGCACCTGGGGGCCGGAGGCGGAGGCGGCCTGGGTGCGCGCGTACACCACGATCTCCCAGATCATGATCGACGCGGCGGCCGAGAACGAGGCGGTGGCGCCCGCCTGGTGGCAGGCCGAGGTCGTCTCGCACGAGCTGCGCACGCCTGACATCGCTGTCGTGACCGTACGGCCCGACCAGCCCTACCCCTTTCTCGCCGGGCAGTACGCGAGCCTGGAGACCCCCTGGTGGCCGCGCGTGTGGCGGCACTACTCCTTCGCCTCGGCGCCGCGCTCGGACGGCCTGCTCTCCTTCCACGTCAAGGCGGTTCCGGCCGGCTGGGTCTCGGGCGCGCTGGTCCACCGGGCCCGCCCGGGCGATGTCATCCGCCTCGGCCCGCCCGCCGGATCGATGACCGTGGACCACAGCACCGACAACGGACTGCTGTGCCTGGGCGGCGGCACCGGCATCGCGCCGATCAAGGCGCTGGTCGAGGACGTGGCCGAGCGCGGCCACCGCCGTCCCGTCGAGGTCTTCTACGGAGCGCGCAGCGACCACGACCTGTACGACATCGACACCATGCTGCGGCTGGAGCAGGCCCATCCCTGGCTCGCCGTCCGCCCGGTCGTCGTGTACGGGGGGCCAGGCGGCCCCTTGAAGAGCCTGAGCGGCCAACTCCCCGACGCGGTACGGCAGTACGGGCCGTGGCGGGAGTACGACGCGTATCTGTCCGGGCCGCCCGGAATGATCCGCAGCAGTGTGGACGCACTGGTCGGGGTCGGCATGCCGTCCGACCGCATACGGCACGACTCCATAGAAGAACTGGTCGCGGCGGGAGATTGAGGTCTTGGCAGCAGAGACCGGACACATACAGGGCCAGTACGTACAGGACGGGCACACACAGGACGGGCACGTACAGAACCTTCAGGAACCGGAGCGGCAGGCGCCGGAGCGGCGGGTGCGTCCCGGCAGCGACGGCGAGCACGTGGTGCAGCGGCGCCTGGGCACGACCGAGCGCGCCGACCGCTTCTACGACGAGCAGGTGCTGGACCATCTCAACGTCCGTATGCGGGAGTTCGTGGCCCGCCAGGAGATGTTCTTCCTGGCCACGGCGGACCGCCACGGCGAGTGCGACTCGACCTTCCGGGCCGGCCCGCCCGGCTTCGTACAGGTGCTGGACGAGCGCACCCTGGCCTACCCCGAGTACCGCGGCAACGGCGTGATGGCCTCGGTCGGCAACATCTCGGAGAACCCCCGGCTGGGCATCCTGATGATCGACTTCACCCGGGACCGCATCGGCCTGCACATCAACGGCCACGCGCGCGTCGTGCGGGACGAGGAGATGCGCGCGCACCACCCCGGACTGCCCGTCGACCCGGTGCCCGGCCGCCGTGCCCAGCTGTGGGTCCAGGTGGGGATCGAGGAGGCCTACATCCACTGCGCCAAGCACATCCCGCATCTGCAGAAGGTCCCGGCGGGGCAGCGCGGCGACCGCGCCTGGGGGACGGACGACGTACGGCGCAAGGGCGGCGACTTCTTCGGGGCGGCGGCGCAGGCGGGCGAGCGCGCCGCGTACGGGGCGTCGGAGGGACAGCCGCGCGCTCAGCGGCCGCAGGCCCATCGGCAGCCGGATGTCCGCTCCGACTTCCGGGAGGCGGCGGAGCGGGTCCTCACCCGGGCACAGCAGCGGCGTCCGGCCGAGGAGGAGGCCGCCTTCCGGGGCTGGTTCGCCTGAGCCGCAGCGGGCCGGTCCGCAGCGGGCCGGTTCACAGCGGGCCGGTCCACAAGGGCCCGCCCGCCGTAGCCCGGCCCGCCGTGGGACCGCCCGCCACAGCCCGGCGCCTCAGAGGCTGTGCCCCGCCCAGCTTTGGCCGGATTCCGACGCACGCGGCGCGCCGGCTCAGCCCAGATCCGGCGCGTGCATGGCCCGTACGCCCTCGATGTTGCCGTCGAGGTAGTGCCGCAGCGAGAGCGGTACGACCTCGACCGAGGCGATCCCGACCCGGGTGAAGGGCACCCGCACGACTTCGTAGTGGCCGCAGGGCTCCTCGACCTCCGGGCCGTGGCGCCGGGACAGGTCCATGGAGTCCAGTCGGCAGACGAAGAAGTGCTGCACCTTCACGCCGTCCACCCCGCCGTCGCTGAAGTGCTCGACGGTGTCGACGAAGACCGGGACCACGTCGGTGACCTTGGCCCCCAGCTCCTCGTCCAGTTCGCGGTGCAGGGCCTCGATGACGGTGGCGTCCTCCGGCTCCACGCCACCGCCGGGAGTGATCCAGTACGGGTTGCGGTCGGGTTTGGTGCGCTTGATGAGAATGAGGTCGTCGCCGTCGAGAAGGATCGCGCGGGCGGTGCGTTTGACGACTGGCCGTACGGTCATACGGGACAGATGCCGCACTCGGCGCCTCACGAAACCCACGCGCCACGACGTGTCGGAATCACCGGACCGTCACGTACGCGCCCTCACCAGTCCACGGCCGCCCGCAGCAGCCACTCGTGGGTGCGCGCGATGTGCGGCAGCGCCAGGGTGCCGGTGCGTACGACGAGGAAGTACGTGCGCAGCGGCGGTACCGGCGGGTCCAGCAGGGCCACGACCTCGCCGGTGTCCAGCGCGGAGTCGCACAGATAGCGGGGCAGTACGGCCAGCCCGGCGCCCGCCGCCACACACGCCAGCACCGCCCGCAGGTCGCAGGCCACCACCGCGGCGGAGGTGGTGGGTTTGGCGTCGAAGACCGCGGCCCAATAGCGGGCGACCAGCGGCAGCGTCTCGTGCACCTCGACCAGGGGGACGGGGTCCAGCGCGGGTAACCCCCTGGCCTGCACGACCGCCGGGCCGCCGAGCCGCGCCGCCCAGCGGGGCGCGGCGATCAGCACATGCTCCTCGTCGCACAGCGGAGTGGCGGTGAGCAGGCCGCCGTGCGGGCGGGCGGTGGTGATGGCCAGGTCGTGGTGGCCCGCGGCGAGCCCGGAGAGCAGGTCCTCGGCGGGGCCGAAGGCGGTGCGTACGGCCAGCCCTTGGTCGATGAGGGGGGTGAGGGCGGGCAGCGCGCGCTCGGAGGTGAACTCGGGGGGACCGGCGAGGTGGAGGGTGTGGGAGACCGACTCCTCGTCCAGGCCGGCCTCGGTGATCTCGGTGAGGGCGTCCAGATGCGGGGCGATTTTGTGCGCGAGCTCGTCGCCGACTGTGGTGGGAGTGACGCCACGGGCCCTGCGCAAGAACAGAGGCTTGCCCAATTGGCGCTCCAATGACCGGATTTGACTGGTCACCGCGGGCTGCGAGAGGCCCAGCAGCGCCGCGGCACGGGTGAAGGAGCCGGCTCGGTGCACCGTGACGAACGTGCGCAGCAGCGCCAGATCCATCCGTACCCCTTCACGCCGGGATGCCTGGTCGAGGGACAACTATAAATTTGTCGATAGGACTGTGCCGCTAGCGTGATTGGACACTGACGCTGAGTCAACTAGCCTTGATTGTGCGGTTCGTTGCGCGTTGAACCGGGGCTGGCAGGGTAACGAGGGGGGATACCCTGCCAGCCCGCCTGACGTAGCCGCGCCACTCAGCCCTGGGCCGACGCCGCATCCAGGGCCCGCAGGACGTCCTCCACCAGGTCCTCCGGATCCTCGACGCCGACGGAGAAGCGGATGAAGCCCTCCGGCACGGCGTCGCCGCCCCAGCGTCCGCGCCGCTCGGCGGTGGACCGTACGCCCCCGAAGCTGGTCGCGTCGTCCACGAGCGTGAGCGCCGCCAGGAACCGCTCGGCGTGTGCCCGCCCGGGCAGCACGAAGGACACCACGCCCCCGAACTGCCGCAGCTGGCGGGCGGCGAGAGGGTAGGAGGGGTCGCCGGGCAGGCCGGGGTAGCGCAGCCCGCTGACCTCGTCCCGGCCGCTCAGGGCCTGGGCGAGCGTGAGCGCGGTGGCGGACTGCCGGCGTACCCGCAGGGCGAGGGTGGCCAGGGAGCGGTGGGCGAGCCAGGCCTCCATGGGGCCGGGGATCGCGCCGACGGTCTTGCGCCAGGTCCGTACGGACTGCGCCAGCGCCGCGTCGCCGGTGGCGGCGTAGCCCAGCAGGAGGTCGCCGTGGCCGGTCAGGGCCTTGGTGCCGCTGGCGACGGCGAAATCGGCGCCGAAGGACAGCGGGCGCAGCCCCAGCGGCGTGGCCAGGGTGTTGTCCATGGCCACCAGCGCCCCGCGGCGGTGGGCCTCCTCGACCAGGCGCGGGATGTCGCACATGTCCAGCCCCGGATTGGAGGGCGTCTCCAGCCACAACAGGCGGGCGCCGTCCAGGACTTCGAGCTGCCTGAGGCCCGCTGTGGGGGCCGTGCGCACTTCCACCCCGTAGCTCTCCAGGCGCTCGCGTACGGCCTTGAGGAGGTTGTAGCCGTCGCTGGGCAGGACGACCGCGTCCCCGGCGCGCAGCTGGGAGAAGAGCACGGCCGATATCGCGGCCATTCCGGAGGCGAAGGCGACGGCGTGGGCGGGGGCGCCGGGCGACTCCAGCTCGCCGAGGGCGGCCTCCAGCCCGCTCCAGGTGGGGTTGGTGTCGCGGCCGTAGGTGTACGGGCCCGTGGCCTCGCCGGGCAGGTGGTAGTGGGCGGCGAACACCGGCCCGGGGAGGGCGGGTTCATGGGCCTGGGGGGCCGGGAGCCCGGCTCGTACGGCCCGGGTGCTGTCACCTGTCATGTGCGCGTGGGCTCCTTCTCGCCGGCCTGGGCGCCGGCGTTCTGGTCGGCTGTGGCGCCGGTCTTCTCGCCGGTGAGCGCCGATCGCACCTCGGCCAGCAGCCCTTCGCTCGCCGCCTCCACCATCGTCAGACACTCCTCGAACCCGGCCTGCGTGCCGTAGTAGGGGTCGGGCACGTCCAGATCGGCGGGCCGGGCGGGGTCGTAGGAGCGCAGCAGGCGCACCTTGGCCGCGTCCTGCGGGGTGGGCGCCAGGCGGCGCAGCTCGTGCAGATGGCCGCTGTCCAGCGCGATCACCAGGTCCAGTTCGCCGAACCAGGAGGGCCGGAACTGCCGGGCGGTGTGGTGCTCGGTGTAGCCCGCCGCGTGCAGGACGGCGGTGGTGCGGCGGTCGGCTCCGTCGCCCTCGTGCCAGCCGTCGGTCCCGGCGCTGCCGGCCTCGACCAGGCCCTGGAGCCCGGCGTCGTGGATCTTCTCGCGGAAGACGGCCTCGGCCATGGGTGAGCGGCAGATGTTGCCCGTGCACACGAAGCAGATGCGGAAAGGGGCGTGGGGGGAGGACAAGAGGTCAGTCCTTCTCGTCGGGGAGGATCATGTGCATCGCCCAGGAGACGATCGAGATGATCAGGCCGCCCAGCACCGCCGTCCAGAAGCCCTCCACATGGAAGGCGAGGTCGAACCGGCCGGCCAGCCAGGAGGTCAGCAACAGCATCAAGGCGTTGATGACCAGCGTGATCAGGCCGAGGGTGAGGATGAACAGGGGGAAGGACAGCAGCTTCACCACGGGCTTGACGAGGAAGTTGACCAGCCCGAAGATCAGCGCGACGAGAATCAGGGTCAGCACCTTGCGGCCGGTGTTCTCACCGGTCAGCGTGATGTCGTTGAGAAGCCAAATGGCCACGGCAAGCGCCGCGGCATTGGCGATCGTCTTGACCAGAAAATTCTTCATGGTGTGATCGTCGCAGACCCGGCTGACACGACGGCCCGGCTGACACGGCGGTCGCACCAAGGGGCCGCGACGGTCTCATCAAGGGGCGTGGAGGACATGAAGGCATTTCGACTGGACGAGCTGGAGATCGAGCGGGCCGCCAACGACGGCGCGTATCTGCAGTTCCTGCGGGAGCGGAACATGTCCGTGGGGCTCTACGCCCTGGACGCCGGCGAAACGGACCCGCAGCAGCCGCACAACCAGGACGAGGTCTACGTCGTGGTCAGCGGGCGCGCCTCGATCACGGTGGACATGGAGACGACGCAGGTCGGGCGGGGCAGCGTGGTGTACGTTCCGGCCGGGGTGGCGCACCGCTTCCACCACATCAGCGAGGATCTGCGGGTCCTGGTGGTCTTCTCTCCGCCCGAAAGGTGAGTCCGGCCCCCTCGACCCGTAGGGGATCGTTCAGGGGAGGGCCGGGGCCGCGAGGCCCCCGATCCGCCGGCCGCCCGCCTAGCATCGAGGGTGTTGGGGGACGGGACACCGCATACGACGCGACGGAGCGCAGCACAGCGCACAGCGCAGAAAGCAGGGCAGAGCAATGGCTGGCAAGGGGATAGTCGCGGGACTTCCGTGGTGGGTGCTGTGGATCGTGGTGCCCGTGGTCGTGCTCGTGGTCTTCGGCGGACTGATCGCCACCGTGGTCGGCTGGCTGGCCTCGCTGCTCTTCAAGCTCCTGATCGCCGTCGCGCTGATCGCGGGTGTGGTGTACCTGATACGCCGCGTCACCGGCTCCTCCTCGTCCTCCTCGCGCAACGACTGGTGACCCCTGGCGCCCGTCGCCTCACCTGCCCGCACGCCCCGCTTCTCTCCAGGAGCGGGGCGCGCGGCATTGCGGGCCCGCCGGCCGGCGCGGGGACGGGCGCGCAGCCGTCCTCGGTACGGGGCACACGGCCCGGGCCTTCCGTGCGCCGCGCGTTCACCCGGTGCACTTGTGGCACTTCGTAACGTCACCCTCGGTCACGCGGTGCGCCAGGTGAGTTAACTCGCAAGCTAATCGGCTTACCGCCCCTGTGCCCCAAGTTAGAGTGCGGATCGCAGGCGTCTTCCGGATGGTGACGTTCCGGAAAATACCGAGTGAGCCGAGTCCGGGCCGGGCGTCGACGACGGGCCCCCTGGGAGACGCGGGCGCCGTGGGAGCTGGTCCCGCGGCCGGGGCCCAGTTGCCCCGGTGACCTGACCAGGGGGTTGGCGTTGGCAACGGTGAATGGTGAATCCGTTTCGCATCCCACCTTGATCGGATCGGTGCAGCGAGCGCTCCGCCTGCTGGAGGCGGTGGGCGCACACCCCGACGGGGCGCCCGCCAAACAGCTCGCCAGAGAGGCGGGGTTACCTCTGCCGACCACGTACCACCTGCTGCGGACGCTGACCCACGAGGGCTATCTGCGGCGCGAGAACGGCGTGTTCGTCTTCGGCGAGGCGGCCGACTCCATCGGCCGCGCCGGTGCGCAGCGCCAACAGCGCGCCAGGATCGCCGATGCGCTGTCCGCGGCGGGCAAACTCATCGGCGCCGCCGTCTACTTCGCGGTGTACCGCGAGGGTGAGATCGAGGTCGTGGCCGTCACCGACGACCCCGAGCGGCCGCCCGTTCAGGAGTGGGCGGACTTCCGTTCCACCGCGCACGCCCACGCGATCGGCCAGTGCCTGCTCGCCCAGCTCGACGAGCACTCCAGGAAGGACCACCTCGCGCGGTATCCGGTGCAATCCATCACGCCGTACTCCCTGCGGACCGAGGACGGTCTGCTGCACCGCCTGGATGCGGTGCGCCGCGCCCAAGTCGCCTACGAGCAGCAGGAATATGCCGTGGGCACAGTATGCTCGGCCATCCCGATCCAGGTCGGCTCGGCCGCCGCGACCCTGGCGATTTCTCTTCCCGCGGACGAGGCCGATCGACTGCGCTCCGTAACTGAACAACTACAGAGAATGGCGGAAGCGACGCTAACGACACTCGCTTTCTCTATCAGTATCTGAAAAATCACTCCTTGTGATCCGTGTGCACGTGACAGACGATGGCGTCAATGGAGCCACGGGGGATGATTCCTGGCCATCTCCGATCAACTACGGGCAGAGGTTGATGACCGACACAGTTCAGGCAGAAGTGATCATGAGCTTCCTGGTGTCAGAGGAGCTCTCGTTCCGGATCCCGGTGGAGCTGGAATTCGACCGCGCCGACCCCTACGCCGTCCGCTTCACCTTCGACCTCCCCGGCGATGTGCCGGTGACCTGGGTGTTCGGCAGGGAACTCCTGCTGGACGGGCTCAGCGGACCCGCCGGCGAGGGCGATGTCCGCATCGCGCCGTCCTCGGCCGAACACCTCAGCGACGTCTTCATCAGCCTCCAAGTCGGCCCCGAACGCGCCCTGTTCCGCGTCGCGGCGCCGCCCCTGGTGGCCTTCCTGGACCGTACGGACCGCCTGGTGCCGCTCGGTACGGAAGAGGTGTGCGGCACGCTGGAGGCCGAACTGGACCGCATCCTGGCCGAGGCCCAACGCGCGCGCTGAGCACGGGCCGCCGCGGCGAGCGGTCAGCGCTTGCGGCGCCGCCCGCGGCCCCCGCGCCGCGTACCTCCAACCGACGGTGCGGGAAGCGGACTTCGCGCGGCTCCGCCGGAGGCGGACGCGCCCTTGGTCCGGTCCGCGGAGACCACCAGCGCCGCCAGCAGCGTGGTCACGGGCACGGACGCCACCAGCCCGATGCTGCCCACCAGCGTACGGACGATCTCCTCGGCGACCACCTCGCTCGTGGCGACCGTACCGACACTGCTCTGTGCGATCGTGAACAGCAGGAGCAACGGGAGTGCCGCGCCCGCGTAGGCGAGCACGAGGGTGTTGACGACCGAGGCGATGTGATCGCGCCCGATCCGCATCGCCGCCTTGTAGAGCCGGCGCCAATTCGCCGACGGGTCCGCCTCCTTCAGCTCCCACACCGCCGCGGTCTGGGTGACCGTCACATCGTCGAGCACCCCCAGCGAGCCGATGATGATGCTCGCCAGCAGCAGCCCGCGGATCTCGATGCCGGGATACAGGCTGTGCACCAGGTTGGTGGTGTCGTCCGTGTTGCCGGTCAGCAGCGCCCAGCCGATGAACACCGAGCCCAGCAGGCCGATCAGCAGCAGTGAGACGAGCGTGCCGAGCACGGCCACCGAGGTGCGGGCGGTCAGGCCGTGGCACAGATACAGCGCGATCAGCATGATCGCGCTGCCGCCGACCACCGCGACCACCAAGGGGTTGGAGCCCTGGAGGATCGCCGGGAGGATGAACAGCGTCAGAACCAGGAAGCTGGCCACCAGCGCGACCAGGGCCAGCACGCCGCGCAGCCGTCCCACCGCGACCACCGCGAGCGCGAAGAGCGCGGCCAGCGCCCACATGGGGAAGGTCCGGTCCACGTCGGTGACCGCGTACTGAAGATCCCGGGGCGCCTTGGGAGAGTAGGCGACCACCACCTTCTGCCCGGCGGTGTAGTGGCGCGAGGCGTCGGGCGTGATGACGGTCTCGAAGACGTGGCCCTTGTCCGAGCCGGTGACGACCTCGATGGACGCGCGCTCGCAGTGGTCGCCGGGGCCCGCTCCCTGCGCCCCTGGGGGTTGCTGCTGCGAAGGTTGCTGAGGCTGCTGCGGCTGGGCGTGTACGTCCGCGCAGTTTACCTCCGCCACCTTGACGACCCTGGCCTGCTCGGTGGGCTGGTCGAAGCCGACGCCGGAGGGCTGATGGCCCGGTGCACCGCCCGGCCACAGCACGACCAGAGCGATGACGACCGCGGCGGCGAAGGGGATCAGCACCGCCGCGATGACCTTGCGGAGGTGCCGGGAGACGGGCGCTGCGGGCCCGTGGCCGTGCGCGTGGGAGTGGCCATGGGCGTGCTGAGGCGGCTCGGAGCTGGTCACCGACCGATCATCGCAAGAACTGCCAGGGCCCCCTGTTCACCGCGCCACATCGGCCGCTACCGTGGTGACACCTTTGCAATCGCGGGAGCTCGGAGCACCGGGCTGAGAGGGCGCTGACCTCCGTACACACACCGTACGGAAGCCGCTGCGTCGACCGCCGAACCTGTTACCGGGTAATGCCGGCGTAGGGAGTGGGTCTCATGACTCTGCAGGATGCACGCACGCCTGGAAACACCCAGGGCGAGCGGGAGATCGGCTGGCACAAGGGCTATGTCAGCGGATCGCGCCCGGACCTCCAGGTCCCGGTCCGCCGTGTGCACCTCACCAACGGCAAGGACGTGACGCTCTACGACACCTCCGGGCCGTACACCGACCCCCACATCGAAACCGATGTCCGCCGCGGCCTGGCGCCGCTGCGGGAGAACTGGATCATCGCGCGAGGAGACACCGAGGAGTACGCGGGCCGCCCGATGCGGCCGGAGGACGACGGCATCAAGCACACCTCGCCGCGCGGCGGGCTGAAGAACCTCGACGCGGTCTTCCCCGGCCGCCCGCGCCTGCCGCGCCGCGGCCGGGACGGCACGGCGGTCACCCAGCTCGCGTACGCGCGGCGCGGCGAGATCACCGCGGAGATGGAGTACGTCGCCCTCCGCGAGAACGTCACGCCCGAGTTCGTCCGCGAGGAGATCGCGGCGGGCCGCGCCGTACTGCCCTCCAACATCAACCACCCGGAGATCGAGCCGATGATCATCGGCAAGAACTTCCTGGTGAAGGTGAACGCCAACATCGGCAACTCCGCGGTCACCTCCTCCATCGAGGAGGAGGTGGAGAAGATGACCTGGGCCACCCGCTGGGGCGCCGACACGGTCATGGACCTCTCCACCGGCCGCAACATCCACACCACCCGCGAGTGGGTGCTGCGCAACTCCCCCGTCCCCATCGGCACGGTGCCGCTCTACCAGGCGCTGGAGAAGGTCGACGGCAAGGCCGAGGAGCTGACCTGGGAGATCTACAAGGACACCGTCATCGAGCAGGCCGAACAGGGCGTCGACTACATGACGGTGCACGCGGGCGTACTGCTGCGGTACGTGCCGCTGACCGCCCGCCGCAAGACCGGCATCGTCTCGCGCGGCGGCTCGATCATGGCGGCCTGGTGCCTGGCCCACCACAAGGAGTCCTTCCTGTACGAGAACTTCGAGGAGCTGTGCGAGATCCTCGCCTCGTACGACGTGACGTACTCCCTGGGCGACGGCCTGCGCCCCGGCTCCATCGCGGACGCCAACGACGAGGCGCAGTTCGCCGAGCTGCGCACGCTCGGTGAGCTGAACACCGTCGCCAAGCGGCACGGCGTCCAGACCATGATCGAGGGCCCGGGCCATGTCCCGATGCACAAGATCAAGGAGAACATCGACCTCCAGCAGGAGATCTGCGAGGAGGCCCCGTTCTACACCCTGGGCCCGCTGACCACGGACGTCGCGCCCGCCTACGACCACATCACCTCCGGCATCGGTGCCGCGATGATCGCCTGGTGGGGCACGGCCATGCTCTGCTACGTAACTCCCAAGGAGCACCTGGGACTTCCCGACCGCGACGACGTGAAGACCGGCGTCATCACGTACAAGATCGCGGCCCACGCGGCGGACCTGGCCAAGGGCCACCCCGGCGCCCAGGAGTGGGACGACGCCCTCTCCGACGCCCGCTTCGAGTTCCGCTGGGAGGACCAGTTCAACCTGGCCCTCGACCCGGACACGGCCCGCGCCTTCCACGACGAGACCCTCCCCGCCGAACCGGCCAAGACGGCGCACTTCTGCTCCATGTGCGGGCCGAAGTTCTGCTCGATGAAGATCTCCCAGGACATCCGCCGCGAACACGGCGGTGACCTGGGCGGTTTGACCGCAGCCGACGCCGAGGCCGGCATGGCGGAGAAGTCGAAGGAGTTCGCGGCGGCGGGGAACCGGGTGTATCTGCCGATCGCGGAGTGAGACGGCGACCTCCGGTCACCCTCTCGACGAGACCGGGCCCGAAGTGGCAATCAAGGGTTGCGACTTCGGGCTCGTTCCTTGTCAGCCGACGGACCCGCGCCCCGTCGCCGTGTCGGATGGTGCGGGGCCCGGCTAATCAGGGCGGTGATCCGGGCCCCCGTAGTCGGGGCTGGTGAAATCGGGGCTGGTGAAGCGCGGGCGGGGGGAGGCCGGGGGGCCGCCCTCGGGGCTGGTGAAGTCGGGGCGGGAGTAGCCCAGCGTCGGGATGCGGCTCTCGCCGTCCACGCCGCGCCGGCCCGTGTGCCGGGGCTCACGGACCGTACCGGATGCGGGGTCGCTCAGTGCCTCCCGCAGAAACGGGATCACCCCGCGCTCAAGAAGCGCGTGCCGCCACGCCTCACGGGCGCGGTCGACCTCCTGCGCCAACTCACCTCCCTTCGTGGCCCGCAGGGACGTCGATCCGTTGCGCAGGGCCGTGATGACCAGGCCCCCCATCGCGACGAGGATCGCCGCGGCGGTGAGTCCGGCGAAGACCCAGCCCACGCTGATCATGGGCTTGGCCACGGTCTGGTCGGGCCCCAGTCCGCGCAGGATGTAGCCGATGAGAAGGAAGATCACCGCGGAGATGCCGGCGAGTACGGGGACGAGGACCGCCAGCATGGCGGCCAGGCCCGCGCCCGTCGGCTCCGCCCCGCCGCTCACGGCGGCGACGAGTCCCTCTGCGGGACCGGTGCCCGGGGCATGGCGCTGTTCCTCGCCGTCCGTGCCGTCGTCCCCGTTTCCGTGCGCTGCGGAGGACGGGCCGGACGGGGAGCGCAGTTTCGCGCGGAGCTGTACGTAGCGTTCGTATTCGATCGTCGCGCATGCGGCGATCGCGGATGTGGCGCTGAGCGCCATGGTGCGCAACTGCTCGGTGTTGAGGCGCTTTCCCGCGGAGGCGAGATCCGGGCGGTATTCCGCGGTGCGCAGCGCCTCGTCGAGGATCCGCGCGAATTGCTCGCGGTCCTCGTTCAGCAGGTGCGGAGCGCTGTTCATGTGCATCCCCCGATGCTCCGTAGGGCCGTACGGGCCGGCATGTGCCGGGCAGATGGGCGGAAACGGAGGAGAGCCTGCTACGGATAGACCGATGGTAGAGCGCCTCCGGCACGGGGTGACAGGGTGTTTCCATAATTGGGCCCCGCTCGCGGCCGACCTCTGCCCCGCCCAGCTGTCCGCCGACCTGGTGGTACCCCTGCCCGAATAACGGTCAGTCAGTCAAGGGGAGCTGAACGACCAGCAGCTTTCCGGCCATGGTGACACCGCCGTCCATGGCGATGGCCAGCCCGTCGGCGTATACGTGCGGCCCGTCCACCGCGACGCCCTCGCCCTCGCCGTCCTCGGCGCCTACCTCTCCCAGCAGATACGGGATGGGGCTGTGGCCGTGGACGATGCGTTCGCCGCCGTAGGCGGCCAGCAGCTCGCGCACGGCCTGCGGGCCGGAGCCGTCGCGGAAGGCGAAGCGCTTGGTGAATTTGCGGAACAGGTCCC
This sequence comes from Streptomyces sp. UF-297, assembly GCF_058245575.1. Taxonomy (NCBI): domain Bacteria; kingdom Bacillati; phylum Actinomycetota; class Actinomycetes; order Kitasatosporales; family Streptomycetaceae; genus Streptomyces; species Streptomyces sp. UF-297. Next base: position 20,512 of record NZ_JBSIBZ010000043.1, read on the forward strand.
AGACCTCGTCGGCGTCACTGCGGTTGAGCACGTCGTGGACGCAGTCGTTGACGTCCTCGATGGTGTCGCCGTAATCGAGATAGGCGGTGGTGTCGGAGTGCAGCAGCAGGTGCCCGTCCTCCTCCACTACGGCGTCCAGGCGGGCCATCCACTGCAGGTGGTGGTCCTGCAGGCGGTCCATGTCGGTCTTCTGGCCGCCGTTGAGCAGCCAGGCGGCCTGGAAGGAGGCGGTGCCGGCGCCGGACTGCACGGGGGTGTCGCCGAAGCGCTTGGCCCCCAGCAGGAGGAGTTCGTGGTTGCCCATGAGGGCCTTGCAGTAGCCGCCGGCCGCCGCGGCCTCGGCGGACAGCTGCATGACGAGGTCGATGACGCCGATGCCGTCGGGCCCGCGGTCGGTGAAGTCGCCCAGGAACCACAGCCGGGAGCTGCCCGCCGACCAGTGGCCTTCCTCGTCGATGAGGCCCTCGGCGGCCAGCGCCTCGCGCAGCTCCTCGTAATAGCCGTGGACATCGCCGACGACGTAGAGCGGGCCCGGCCCCTCGGAGTCGGGGACGGCGGATTCCGGTACGGCGGAGAAGTCGACGGTGGGGTGGTCGACGGAGGCGTGCGCCAGGGAGGCGTGGTCGATGAGGGTGTCCGTGCGCTGGACCTCGCCGGGGGCGGAGTCCGTACGGGGTGCGCCCTCGGGGGCTTCGGCTCCGGTGACGCGCAGGGCGCGCTCGGTGGGGGGGTAGCCCTCGGGGGTACGGGCCGGGGGGACCCGGGGCATGGGCGGTGGGGTGAACGCCGGGGCGGGCGGAGCCCCGGCGGGCTGTCCGGGCGGCGGAGGGGACGCCGGAGGTTGTGCCGCCATGGTCCACACCATGGGTCCCTGACTGGCCCCCTGAGTCATCGACCCCTCCACCATCGCGCCGCCGTGCACCTCGCGGACCTTGCCTGGTCGACGGCGGTCCGTGGTGTCGTGCGCCCATCATAGGAATGCCGCTCGCGCGTTGTGACGCACCCGGGGGTGGTCAATCGAACGGTGCCCGGCGTTCGCTGCTGTTTTCTCCCGGGTTCGCCCCGTTTATCTCCGGGAAAGTCCAGCGCACAGGGCCCTCCGGCGCCCGTCAGTACTGCGTATGGACGGGGGCGCTCAGTCGCCGGACGGGCCGCGCGGGGGGCTGACGGTCGTGCGCGGGGACCTCCGTTGGGAGGAGGTGCGCACGATGAGGTCGGTCGGTATCACCTGCTCGACGGGGCGGCCGCTGTCCAGTCCTTCGATGGCGTCGATCAGGAGCTGGACGACGGCGGTGCCGATGCGGCGGGGCTTGAGGGACAGGGTGGTGATGGGCGGCTCGGTGGTGGCGTAGACATTGGATTCGCTGCAGCAGACCAGCAGCAGGTCCTCGGGGACGCGCAGGCCGTAGCGCCGGGCGGCGGCGAGCAGGTCGGTGCCGTTGGGGTCGAAGAGGCCGTAGACGGCGTCGGGGCGGTCGGGGCGGGCCAGCAGCCGGTCGGCGGCGACGGCTCCCGCGCACGGGTCGTGGGCGGGGTAGGACTCGTACACCGGGTCCTGGCCGACCCGCTCGCACCAGCGCAGATACGCGGTGGTGGACAGGCGGGTGTAGGTGTCGGTGGTGGTGCCGGTGAGCAGGCCGATGCGGCGGGCGCCGGCCTCGGCGAGGTGGTCCAGGAGTCCGAGGACGGCCGCCTCGTGGTCGTTGTCCACCCAGCCGGTCACCGGCAGCGAGCCGCCGGGGCGGCCGTCGGAGACGACGGGGATGCCGTGGCGGACCAGTTCGGTGACGACGGGGTCGCCGTCGGCGGGGTCGATGACGACCGTGCCGTCCAGGGCGACGTTGGACCAGACGTCGTGGCGGGAGGTGGCGGGGAGGATGACCAGGGCGTAGCCGCGTGCTAAGGCGGCGGAGGTGGCGGCCCTGGCCATCTCGGCGAAGTAGGCGAACTCGGTGAAGGTGAAAGGTTCATCCCCGTACGTCGTCACTGTCAGGCCGATGAGGCCCGACTTGCCGGTACGGAGGGTGCGGGCGGCGGCGGAAGGGCGGTAGCCCAACCGGTCGGCGACCTCGCGGACGTGGCGACGGGTGGCATCCGGAAGCCGGCCCTTGCCGTTGAGCGCGTCGGAGACAGTCGTGATGGATACACCGGCTGCGGCGGCCACGTCCCGGATGCCTGCCCGCCCCAGCCGGCGACCGGTCGACCGGCTCACCTGGTGCTTCCCTGCTGCTGTCATGGCGAGCCGATAGTAGGGCTCGGCCGGGGCTTTCGCGGGGCGTCGCGGGCGGCAGCGGAAAGGCACGTTTCTGCACGCCGGACTTCCGCCAATGACCTTGGAAACAAAGAGGGTTGTGCGGCCGGGCCGGTCTCTGATCGGTGATCGGTGAGACTTGCCTGTCGATTGGCCCAGGTCTCGAAGAGGTCTCAAGTCACCTTCACGGGTGATGCGCGCCACGGCGCGAGCCACCGGCGCATGGCAGGGCAAGGAGCGCTCCCCCGGGGCCGGGCGCGGGGCGGCCCCCGGCCGGGTCCCGTGCGGCCGGGGCCTACGCTCGGCCGGTCAATCCTCATAAGGTGTGCAGTATTGGAGACGGACGGGACGGTCGAGGAGGACCTGCGGTGAGCGAGAAGACCCCCAAACTGCGTGCTGCGCTGGACGGCATCCCCACCTACAAGCCGGGGAAGCCGGCGGCCGCGGACGGCCCGGTCGCCTACAAGCTGTCCTCCAACGAGAACCCCTATCCGCCGCTGCCGGGCGTCCTGGAGAGCGCGGTCACGGCCGCCGGGTCCTTCAACCGCTACCCGGACATGGCCTGTACGGGCCTGATGGCGGAGCTGGCCGAGCACTTCGGCGTCCCCGTGACGCACCTGGCCACGGGGACGGGATCGGTGGGTGTGGCCCAGCAGTTGATCCAGGCCACGGCCGGTCCGGGGGACGAAGTCATCTACGCCTGGCGGTCGTTCGAGGCGTACCCGATCATCACCCAGGTCTCCGGCGCCCGCTCCGTACAGGTCCCGCTGACCTCAGGGGATGTGCACGACCTGGACGCGATGCTCGCCGCTATTACGGACCGCACCCGGCTGATCTTCGTCTGCAACCCCAACAACCCCACCGGCACCGTCGTACGCCGTGCCGAACTGGAGGCGTTCCTGGACCGGGTGCCCTCGGACGTCCTGGTCGTGCTGGACGAGGCCTACCGGGAGTTCATCCGTGCCGCCGAAGGTGAAGGAGGTGGGGTGCCCGACGGCATCGAGCTGTACCGGGACCGCCCCAATGTGTGTGTGCTGCGCACCTTCTCCAAGGCCTACGGGCTGGCCGGGCTGCGGATCGGCTTCGCGGTGGCGCACGAGCCGGTGGCCGCCGCGCTGCGCAAGACGGCGGTGCCCTTCGGGGTGAGCCAGCTGGCCCAGGAGGCGGCGGTGGCCTCGCTGCGCAGCGAGGGCGCGCTGCTGGAGCGGGTGGACAAGCTGGTCGTGGACCGCGCCCGGGTCGTGGCGGGGCTGGAGGCGCAGGGCTGGACGGTGCCCGAGACGCAGGCGAACTTCGTGTGGCTGCGGCTGGGGGAGCGCACGGCCGACTTCGCGGCGGCGTGCGAGAAGGCCGGGGTGGTCGTGCGGCCGTTCCCGGGTGAGGGCGTGCGCGTCACGATCGGCGAGCCCGAGGCGATGGACCTGTTCCTGAAGGCGGCGGAGGCCTTCCGCAAGGAGCTGTAGCGCTGCCGCAGACCTCGTCAGGCGCCCGCACCGGCCACCGGTGCGGGCGCCTGTTTCTCTCTGCGTGACACCCATCACGCACCCCCCGTCAAGAGCGCCAATCGGCCATGCGCCATAATGCTTGTGAATGTGAACGCGTTCACAATCGTGTCCCCTTATGTCCCCCTTCCTATGTGACAAAAGGGGCAAACTGCCGTAATGAACGCGGCGACGTAAGGAGAGTCCGACGTGGAACTGGCGTTGGCGCCAGAGACTTTGGCGCGATGGCAATTCGGCATCACGACCGTCTACCACTACCTCTTCGTTCCCCTGACGATCTCCCTCGCCGCTCTGGTGGCAGGTCTGGAGACCGCGTGGGTACGGACGGGCAAGGAGAAGTACCTCAGGGCCACCAAGTTCTGGGGCAAGCTCTTCCTGATCAACATCGCGATGGGTGTCGTCACCGGCATCGTCCAGGAGTTCCAGTTCGGCATGAACTGGTCGGACTACTCGCGCTTCGTCGGTGACGTCTTCGGCGCCCCGCTCGCGTTCGAGGCGCTCATCGCCTTCTTCTTCGAGTCCACCTTCATCGGACTGTGGATCTTCGGCTGGGACAAGCTGCCGAAGAAGATCCACTGCTTCTGCATGTGGATGGTCTCCATCGGCACGATCCTGTCGGCCTACTTCATCCTCGCCGCCAACTCCTGGATGCAGCACCCCGTCGGCTACAAGTACAACGCCGCCAACGGGCGGGCCGAGCTCACCGACTTCTGGCAGGTGCTGACCCAGGACACCACCCTGGTCGTCGTCTTCCACACGCTGACCGCCGCCTTCCTGACCGGCGCGGCCTTCATGGTCGGCATCGCCGCGTACCACCTGATGCGCAAGAAGCATGTGAAGGTCATGAAGACCTCGCTGCGCCTCGGCCTGGTCACCATGGTCGTCGCGGGCCTGCTCACCGCCATCAGCGGTGACGAGCTGGGCAAGGTCATGTTCAAGCAGCAGCCGATGAAGATGGCCGCCGCCGAGGCGCTGTGGGACGGCGAGGCGCCCGCGCCCTTCTCCGTCTTCGCCTACGGGGACGTGGACAAGGGCCACAACAAGGTCGCCATCGAGATCCCCGGAATACTGTCCTTCCTCGCCCACAACGACTTCTCCTCCTTCGTCCCCGGCATCAACGACGTCAACAAGGCCGAGCAGGAGAAGTACGGGCCCGGCGACTACCGGCCCAACATCGCCGTCGCCTACTGGGGCTTCCGCTGGATGATCGGCTTCGGCATGGCGTCCTTCGCCATCGGAGTGGCCGGACTCTGGCTGACCCGGAAGAAGTTCTGGCTCTCACCCGGGCTGCGGACGGGGGAGGAGGAGCCACCCCATCTGGCGCTGACCAAGAACAGGAAACTGGGCGCGCGCCTGACCAAGTGGTACTGGTCGCTGGCCTTCGTCACCCTCGGCTTCCCGCTCATCGCCAACTCCTGGGGCTGGATCTTCACCGAGATGGGCCGGCAGCCCTGGGTCGTCTACGGCGTCCTGAAGACCTCCGCCGCCGTCTCCCCCGGCGTCTCCACCGGCGAGGTCATCACCTCGATGATCGTCTTCACCTCGCTGTACGCGATCCTCGCCGTCATCGAGGTCAAGCTGCTCGTCAAGTACGTCAAGGCCGGACCGCCGGAGCTGTCCGAGAACGACCTCAACCCGCCCACCAAGATCGGCGGCGACGACAAAGACGCCGACCGGCCGATGGCCTTCTCGTACTAGGAGGCAGCTGTGCACCTTCACGACGTCTGGTTCGTCCTCATCGCCGTCCTGTGGACCGGGTACTTCTTCCTCGAAGGCTTCGACTTCGGGATCGGCGTCCTGACCAAACTGCTCGCCCGTGACCGCCGCGAGCGGCGCGTACTGATCAACACCATCGGCCCGGTCTGGGACGGCAACGAGGTCTGGCTGCTGTCCGCGGGCGGCGCCACCTTCGCCGCCTTCCCCGAGTGGTACGCCACCCTCTTCTCCGGCTTCTACCTCCCGCTGCTGCTCATCCTGGTCTGCCTGATCGTGCGCGGCGTCGCCTTCGAGTACCGCGCCAAGCGGCCCGAGGAGCGCTGGCAGAGGAACTGGGAACAGGCGATCTTCTGGAGCTCGCTGATCCCGGCCTTCCTGTGGGGCGTGGCCTTCGCCAACATCGTGCGCGGTGTGAAGATCGACGCGCACAAGGAGTACGTCGGCAACGTCCTGGACCTGCTGAACCCGTACGCCCTGCTGGGCGGACTGGTCACGCTGACCCTGTTCACCTTCCACGGCGCGGTCTTCGCCTCGCTCAAGACGGTGGGCGACATCCGCAAGCGGGCCCGCAGGACGGCGACGGTGCTCGGTCTGATCACCGCGGGACTGGCGCTGGCCTTCCTGACCTGGACCCAGGCCGACAACGGAGACGGCAAGAGCCTGGCCGCGATGATCGTCGCGGTGGTGGCGCTGGTCGCCGCCCTGGTGGCCAATCAATTCGGCCGCGAAGGATGGTCCTTCGCCTTCTCCGGCGTCACCGTCGTGGCCGCGGTCGCCATGCTGTTCCTGACGCTGTTCCCCAACGTCATGCCGTCCTCGCTGAACGAGGCCTGGAACCTCACGGTCACCAACGCCTCCTCCAGCCCGTACACCCTGAAGATCATGACCTGGTGCGCCGGGATCGCCACCCCCGTCGTGATGCTCTACCAGGGCTGGACGTACTGGGTCTTCCGCAAGCGGATCGGCACCCAGCACATCGCCGACGCCCACTAGCCCCGTTGATCAACTTCCTTACTGGGAAGGGTTGTTTCACGTGAAACCGGTCGACCCGCGCCTGCTCCGGTACGCCCGCGCCACCCGCTTCTTCCTGATCGCGGTGGTGGTGCTCGGGCTTGCCGGGGCGGGCCTGGTCGTCGGCCAGGCCATGCTGATCGCCGAGGTCGTGGTCGGCGCCTTCCAGCAGGACAAGGCAGTGGCCGACCTCGGTCTGCCGCTGGCGCTGCTCGCGGCGGTCTCCGTGGGCCGGGGCCTGGTCTCCTGGCTCACGGAACTGGCCGCGCACCGCGCCGGCGCCGCGGTCAAGTCCGAACTGCGCACCCGCCTTCTGGCCCGGGCCACCGCCCTTGGCCCCGGTTGGCTGAGCGGTCAGCGCACCGGCGAACTCACCACCCTCGCCACCCGAGGCATCGACGCACTGGACGACTACTTCGCGCGCTATCTCCCGCAGTTGGGGCTGGCGGTGGTCGTCCCGGTCGCGGTGCTGGCCCGTATCGTCACCGGCGACTGGATCTCGGCGGCCACCATCGTGGTCACGCTGCCGCTGATCCCGCTGTTCATGGTCCTGATCGGCTGGGCCACCCAGTCCCGGATGGACCGCCAGTGGAAGCTGCTGTCGCGGCTGTCCGGGCACTTCCTGGACGTGGTCGCCGGGCTGCCCACCCTCAAGGTCTTCGGCCGGGCCAAGTCCCAGGCGGAGTCGATCCGTTCCATCACCGGGGAGTACCGCCGGGCCACGATGCGCACCCTGCGCATCGCCTTCCTCTCCTCCTTCGCGCTGGAACTCCTCTCCACGATCTCCGTCGCGCTGGTCGCGGTCGGCATCGGCATGCGCCTGGTCCACGGCGGCATCGACCTCTACACCGGCCTGATGATCCTGGTCCTGGCCCCCGAGGCCTACCTGCCGCTGCGACAGGTAGGCGCGCAGTACCACGCGGCCGCCGAGGGACTGTCGGCCGCCGAGGAAATCTTCACGGTCCTGGAGAGCGAGCCGCCCGCACCGGGCACCGAGCCCGCCCCCGGCGGCACGGGCATCCGCGTCCAGAACCTGCTGGTCCGCTACCCCGGCCGCACCCGGCCCGCCCTCCCCGCCACCTCCTTCGAGGTCCGCCCCGGCGAAACGGTGGCCCTCACCGGCCCGTCCGGCGCAGGCAAGACCACCCTGCTCAACGTCCTCCTCGGCTTCACCCGCCCCACCCAGGGCCGCGTCCTCATCGACGGCCAGGACCTGACGGCCCTCTCCCCCGACAGCTGGCGCCGACAGATCGCCTGGGTCCCCCAGCACCCGTACCTCTTCGCCGGCACCATCGCCGAGAACGTACGCCTGGCCCGCCCGGACGCCGACGACACCGCCCTGCGCACCGCCCTGCGCGACGCGGGCGCCCTCGACTTCGTCGACGCCCTCCCCGACGGCACCGACACCCGCCTCGGCGAATCCGGCACCGGCCTCTCGGCGGGCCAGCGCCAACGCCTCGCCCTGGCCCGCGCCTTCCTCGCCGACCGCCCGATCCTTCTCCTGGACGAACCGACGGCCAACCTGGACGGCGAAACGGAGGCGGACATCGTGGCCGCCGTCCGCCGACTGGCCCAGGGGCGTACCGTCCTGCTGGTCGTCCACCGCCCGGCCCTCCTGGCAGTAGCAGAGCGAGTCGTACGCCTGGACGTGGACGCGCACCACGACGACGCCGCGGCCGCCCACACCACCGAAGGGACCGGTGCGGAAGGGGTAGTTGCCGGACGTGAAGCGAAGCAGTCCGACGACTCCCCCCGGAGTACCGGTCCCGCAACACCCAGCGCACCTGGCGCGACCCCGGCACCCGGGGCGACCCCCGCCCCCGCCGAGAACCCCGCGACCCCGGCAGCCCGCAACCCCCTGGCCCGCCTGCGCGAGGCGGCCCGCCCCCGCAGCCCCCGCTTCGCCCTGGCCCTCCTCCTCGGCTCCCTGGCCCTCGCCAGCGCCGTAGGCCTGATGGCCACCTCCGGCTGGCTGATCTCCCGCGCCTCCCAACACCCCCCGGTCCTCTACCTGATGGTCGCCGTCACCGCGACCCGCGCCTTCGGCATCGGCCGCGCCGTCTTCCGCTACGCCGAGCGCCTGGTGGCCCACGACGCGGTCTTCCGCATGCTCGCCGACCTCCGTGTGACCGTCTTCCAGCGCCTGGAGCGACTGGCCCCGGCAGGCCTGAAGGACCGCAGCCGCGGCGATCTGCTCTCCCGGCTCGTCGCGGACGTGGACGCGGTCCAGGACTACTTCCTGCGCTGGCTGCTTCCCGCCGGAGCGGCGGTCCTGGTGGGCGCCGCCTCCGTCGGCTTCACGGCCTGGCTGCTGCCCGAAGCCGGCGCGATCCTGGCCGTGGGCCTGCTGCTGGCGGGCGCCGGAGTGCCGCTGCTGTCCGGCGCGCTGGCCCGCAGGACCGAGCGGCGCCTGGCGCCCGCCCGCGGCGTACTGTCCGCGCGGGTCGTCGATCTGCTCACCGGTACGGCCGAGTTGACCATCGCCGGCGCCCTGCCCTCGCGTACGGAGCGGACCCGCGACGCCGACCGCGACCTGACGCGGCTGGCCGCCCGCTCCGCCACCGTGGCAGGTGTCGGCGCTGGGCTGTCGGCGCTGGTGTGCGGCCTGACGGTGGCCGCCGCCGCCGTGGCAGGCGTCCAGGCCGTACACGCCGGACGGCTGGACGGCCTGCTGCTGGCCGTCGTCGTCCTGACCCCGCTCGCCGCCTTCGAGGCCGTCACCGCACTGCCGCTGGCCGTGCAGTACCGCCAGCGCACCCGCCGCGCCGCGCAGCGCATCCACGACGTGCTGGACGCGCCCGACCCGGTGCGCGAGCCCACCACGCCCGTCGAGGCGCCCGGATCGCCGTTCCCGGTGGTCCTCGATGACCTGACCGCACGCCATCCGGGACAGCGGGACGCGGCGTTGGACGGCGTCGGCCTCACCCTGACCGCGGGCCGCCGCCTCGCCGTCGTCGGCCCGTCCGGATCGGGCAAGACGACCCTGGCGCAGGTGCTGCTGCGCTTCCTGGACCAGGAGGCGGGCACGTACGAGCTGGGCGGGGTGGACGCCCGGGAGATGGCGGGGGACGCGGTACGCCAGCGGGTGGGGCTGTGCGCCCAGGACGCGCACATCTTCGACAGCTCCGTCCGCGAGAACCTGCGGCTGGCCCGTACGGACGCGAAGGAGGCGCAGCTGTGGGAGGCCCTGGAGCGGGCCCGGCTCGCCGACTGGGTGCGGCAGCTGCCCGAGGGGCTGGACACGTTGGTCGGCGAGCACGGCGCGCGGCTCTCCGGAGGCCAGCGTCAGCGCCTGGCGCTGGCCAGGGCGCTGCTGGCCGACTTCCCCGTCCTGGTCCTGGACGAGCCCGCCGAGCACCTGGACCTGGCGACGGCGGACGCGCTGACCGCCGACCTGCTCACCGCGACCGAGGGCCGTACGACGGTCCTGATCACCCACCGCCTCACCGGTCTGGAGGCCGTCGAGGAGGTGCTGGTCCTGGACCGGGGGCGGGCCGTGCAGCACGGCCCGTACGAGGAGCTGGCCGCGGCCGAGGGCCCGTTCCGGCGGATGCTGGAGCGCGAACGGGCGGTGGACGCCGCGTACGACACCGCCCGCGGGACGGACGGGACGGGCAGGACGGACGCGATGGCCGCACCAGATGTCCCGCATGGGCGACTTTCGCCCGAAAAGGCGGCTCATTAGGCTCGGAGCATGGCAGTCACGGCAGGACCCTCAGACCCCATGGGTACCGGGCACAGCGAGCCCGTCCCCGGCGTGGGCCCGCAGGACGGGCCGCTCCCCGGGCCCGACCCCATGGACGCCGCCACCGAGGCCACCCGCAGCCTCCAGGGCCTGTCCACCGAGCTGACCGCCCGGGTGCCGCAGCTGCTGGAGGCGATGCGTACGGTCGGCGCGGGGCTGGACCTGCACATCACGCTGGACCGGATCGTGGAGACCGCCGCCGAGCTGGCCGACGCCCGCTACGCCGCGATCGGCATCATCGACGACGCCCGCGAGGGCCTGTCGGACTTCGTGACGTTCGGGGTCACGGCCGAGGAGCACCGGCGCATCGGCGCGCTGCCCGACGGCCACAAGGGGCTGCTGGGGGCGCTCATCCACGACCCGCAGAACCTGCGGCTGGCCGACCTGACCCAGGACCCGCGCTCGGCCGGCCTCCCGCCGGGACACCCGCCGATGCGGACGTTCCTGGGGGTGCCCATCCGCGTCCAGGGAGAGATCTACGGGAATCTCTATCTGACCGAGAAGCGCGGCGGCGGGGAGTTCAGCGAGGAGGACCTGCACATGGTGCGGGTGCTGGCCACCGAGGCGGGCATCGCGATCGGCAACGCCCGCCTGTACGCGGCCACCCGCCAGCGTGAGCGGTGGATCGACGGCTCGGTCGCCGTGACGACCGCGCTGCTGGCGGGCAGCGACGTGGACGACGCGCTCGCCGTCGTCGCCGAACAGGCGCGCAAGCTCGCGGACTCCGCCGCCGGGATCGTCCTGCTGCCCACCGAGGAGGGCGGCCTGGAGATCGTCGCGGTCTCCGCCGACGCCCCGGCCGGAATCCTGGGTACGCAGATGCCGCCCGAGAGCCCCGTGGCGGCCCAACTCCTGGCCGGAGAGCCGGTGTTCGTCGACGACTCGGCCACCGACCCGCGGATGGTCACCCCCGTCGCGCAGCACTTCGGGCCGAGCATGCTGCTGCCGCTCAAGAGCGGGGGCCGGGTGCTGGGCACCCTGGCCACGCCCCGGGCCCGGGGCGGGCGGCCCTTCTCCGAGGCCGAGCGCAGGCTCGCGGCGCAGTTCGCCGCGCAGGCCGCGCTGGCGCTCGTCCTGGCCGACGCGCAGCGCGACCGCGAACGCCTGGCGGTCTTCGAGGACCGCGACCGTATCGCCCGTGACCTGCACGACCTGGTCATCCAGCGGCTGTTCGCCACCGGGATGATGCTGGAGAGCGCCCAGCGCAAGTCGGTGGTGCCCGAGGTGCAGCGGCGGGTGGGCAAGGCGGTGGACGAACTCGACGTCACCATCCAGGAGATCCGCACCGCGATCTTCGCGTTGCAGCAGGGGCCCGCCGAGGCGCCGTCCGGGCTGCGCACCCGGGTGCTGCGCGAGATCGGCACGGCAGCCGTACCGCTGGGCTTCCAGCCCTCGGCGAACTTCATCGGCCCGGTGGACGCGCGGGTGGGCGAGCTGACCGGCAAGAACCTGATCGCGGCCCTGCGCGAGGCGCTGTCCAACGCCTTCCGGCACGCCCAGGCCTCCCGTATCGAGGTCGTCGTCGACTGCACCGTCACGCTGCCGGACGGGCGCGAGGGGGTGCGGCTGACCGTCGCGGACGACGGGGTCGGCATCCCGGAGGGCGGGCGCCGCAGCGGCCTGCGCAACCTGGCCAAGCGGGCCGAGTCGCTGGGCGGTTCGAGCACCTACGGGCCGGGGCTGGGCGAGGACGGGACGGGGACGATGGTGACGTGGCAGGCGCCGCTGTAAGGGGCGGGCGCCCGGCCGGGTTGCGCCAATCGGGGCATTGCGGGGCGAAGAGGGAACCGGCATCCGCGGGTTCGCGTCCGCGCCGGGCGAGGATCGCCCCATGTGTGCCGTTTCTTCAGGCCCGTTGGGCCCCCGCGGAGCCCGCAGCCCAGGGGCCGCGCTGTGCGCGATCACCGTGGTGGTCTCGGCGCTGCTGGGAACCGGGCCGAGCGCCGCGCAGCCCGTACGGGCGCACGAGACGGCGCCGTTGGGGCAGCAGCCCGCGCCGCTGGGGCAGGTGCCGCACAGCCGGACCCCCTACGGCAGGGTCCCGCGCAGCGGCGCCGAGCGGCTTGCCGACGCGAGCCTGGAAGTGATCCGGCTGGGCGAGAGCGTGAGCCGGCTGGGCCGCGCCTATGAGCAGGGACGGCGGGCCGCGCAGACGCAGCGCGAGCACACGGCCCGGCTGCGCGCCGCGCTGCGCCGTGAGCGCCGTACCACCGCCGCACTGCACGCGATGGTGGGGCAGGTCGCGCGCGAGCAGTACCGCACCGGCGGCGGACTCCCGTACGCGATGCGCGGGTTGACCTTCCAGGATCCGACCGCGCTGATCGAGGGGCACCAGCTGGCCGAGCGGCGCGAGCTGGTCCTGGCGGCGCGGGTGCGGGCCGCGCTGCGCGAGAGCCGGTCGCTGGCGGCCGACACCGCGGCGGCCAAGGCCCGTTGGCGCACGCTGGAGGGGCGCAGGGACCGGCTGGCCAGGGAGCGGCGGCGGGTGGAGGGCAGTCTGCGCGCGGCCCGCGACCGGCTGCAGCTGCTGGCCTATCAGGCGTCCGAGAGCGGCCACTGCGGCGGGCTGCCGAGCGCCGCTTCTTCGGCGGCGGTCCTCTTCGGCCCGGTGGCCACGCCGCGCGGGCGCTGGACGGGGCCGGTGGAGCGCTTCGAGCTGTCGGCGTCCTTCGGCGGGTCCGGCGCCCGCTGGGCGAGCACGCACACCGGCCAGGACTTCGCGGTGCCGGTGGGCACGCCCGTACGGTCCGTGGGCTGGGGCCGGGTGATCGGCCTGACCTGCGGGGACGGCTTCGGGATCAGCCTGGTGGTGCAGCACGGCAGGGGCGCCTACTCGCAGTACGCGCATCTGGCCGCCGTCATGGCGGTGCCCGGCCAGCGCGTACGGCCGGGCCAGCGGATCGCGCTGTCGGGGGACACCGGCAACTCCACTGGCCCGCATCTGCACTTCGAGGTGCGGCGCACCCCGTACCTGGGCTCGGGGGTGGACCCGCTGCCGTGGCTGCGGCAGCGGGGGGTGCGGCTGCGCGGCGCGGGGGCGTGATCAGGCCCCCGCGGGCCGCGGGTTCATGACCGCGCCTTGAGCGGAGCGTCGGCGCTGTGCCAGGAGGCCGTCAGCGCTGCGCCAGGAGGCGTTCGATGGCCGCCGCGACCCCGTCGTCGTTGTTGGAGTGGGTGCGGTGGGTGGTGGCGGCGAGCACGTCGGGGTGGGCGTTGGCCATGGCGTAGGAGGTGCCCGCCCAGGAGAGCATCTCCAGGTCGTTGGGCATGTCCCCGAACGCGACGACCTCTTCGGGGGCGATGCCGCGCTCGGCGCAGGCGTGCGCGAGGGTGCTGGCCTTGCTGACGCCCGGGCCGCTGATCTCCAGGAGGGCGGAGGGGCTGGAGCGGGTGAAGGAGGCGTGCTCGCCGGCCGCGGTGCGGGCCAGCCGGAGGAAGGCGTCCGGGTCCATCTCCGGGTGGAAGGCCAGGAGCTTGAGGACCGGCTGCTCGTCGCAGGGGGCGCCGGGCGCGGCGACGTAGGGGGTGCCGGACGCGGCACCGGGTATTCGGGGCCCGGGCGTGCCGGGCGCGTGGGCGGCGCCGTACAGCGCGCTCGGCGAGGACGCGGAGACGGGCGGGGCCACCGGGCCGGAAGGGGCCGCAGCGTCCTGGGAGGTGCCCTCCGGGGTCTGCTCGCCGGGCGTGCCCGCCTCGGGGGAGAGCAACTTCTCGGCGGGTGCCACGACCGCGGCCGGGTCGAGGTGAAAGGGCGGGTACTCCGGCTCGTAGTTGATGCCGTTGGTGCGCTCCACCGCGAAGGAGGTGCCGGGGGCGGCGGCGCGCAGCGCGTGGACGACGGCGAGCGCGGCCTCCCGCGCCAGGGGGCGGACCTGGAGGATCCGGCCGCCGTTGTGCAGATCGACGACGGCCGCGCCGTTCGCGCAGATCGCCAGGCCGTGGCCGTGCACATGGTCGCTGACCACGTCCATCCAGCGGGCCGGCCGGCCGGTGACGAAGAAGACCTCGACGCCGGCCTTCTCCGCGGCGTCCAGCGCGGCGACCGTCCGGTCCGAGACCGATTTGTCGTCGTGCAGCAAGGTGCCGTCGAGATCGGTGGCGATCAGCCGGGGCGGAGTGGCGGAGGCATCAGTCACAGACCCATCCTCCCGCATATGCGCGCACAAGCGTGCGGCGGGTTGCGCGCATGAGCTCTACGGGGAGGTCGCGGTTGTCCACAAGGGCGTACGGGGAGGGGGCCACTCGTACGGCCGTGCCCCCGCGCCCGTACGGCCGTAGGCTCGGGATCATGCGACTGAGCACCGTGATCCTCCCCGTCCGCCGCTGGTCCCAGGGTGGAAAGGAGGTGTGGCAGCGCGCCGAGGAGCTGGGCTTCCACACCGCGTACACCTACGACCACCTGTCGTGGCGCAGCTTTCGCGACGGCCCCTGGTTCGGCGCCCTCCCCACGCTGACCGCGGCCGCCGCGGCGACCTCCCGGATGCGGCTGGGCACCCTGGTCACCTCCCCCAACTTCCGGCACCCGGTCACCCTCGCCAAGGAACTGATCTCGCTGGACGACATCAGCGACGGGCGCATCACGCTGGGCATCGGCGCGGGCGGCTCCGGTTTCGACGCCACGGCGCTGGGGCAGGACCCTTGGTCGCCGCGCGAACGGGCGGACCACTTCGGGGAGTTCGTCCCCCTGCTGGACGAGCTGCTGACGCGGGACGTGGTCTCCTTCGAGGGCGAGCACTACAGCGCGCACGAGGTGCGCAACATCCCCGGCTGCGTACAGCGGCCGCGGCTGCCCTTCGCGGTGGCGGCCACCGGGCCGCGCGGGCTGAAGCTGGCGGCCCGGCACGGTCAGGCGTGGGTGACCACCGGCGACCCCAAGGTCTCCGCGAGCGGGACGCCGGCCGAGTCCCTGGCGGCGATCGGCGGGCAGATCGAGCGGCTGGACAAGGCGTGCGCCGACACCGGGCGGGACGCCGCCGAGCTGGACCGGATTCTGCTGACGGGCTTCACGCCGGACCGGCCGCTGGAGTCCTTCGACGCCTTCGTGGACTTCGCGGGGGCCCATGCCGAGCTGGGCATCGACGAGATCGTCGTGCACTGGCCGATCGCCGATTCGATCTTCGCGGCGGACCAGAAGGTCTTCGAGCGGATCGCCACGGAAGGGCTCGGGCAGCTGGGATAGCGGCCTCGTGGGGCGGGCCCGTGGCGTGGGCCCGCGGGAGGGGTTCCGGGCGGGGCGGCGGGCCGCGGTGTTCCTCCGGGTGCCACTTACCTACCGCCCCTTTACCCCGTAAATAGCAATCAAGAGGGAGAATCGGGACAGGGGGAGACGCGCTAGGGAGGACGTGAAGCGATGGCCCGGACCCGATTCGCCCCCGACCGTGGGCTGACCTCGCGCATGGTCACCACGATGTTCTTCATCGGACTGCTGTACGTGGTCGTCGTGGGCGCGCTGGTGGTGCTGCTCAAGGGCGCGTGGGTGGTGGTGCTGCTGCTCTCGGGCGCCATGTTCGTCGCGCAGTTCTGGTTCAGCGACCGGATCGCGGCCTTCAGCATGGGCGCGCGCGAGGTGACGCCCGAAGAGGCGCCCGAGCTGCACGGCGCGGTGGACCGGCTGTGCGCGCTGGCCGACATGCCCAAGCCGCGGGTCGCCATCGCCGACACGGACGTACCGAACGCCTTCGCCACCGGCCGCAACCAGAAGAACTCCATGGTCTGCGCGACGACCGGGCTGCTGCGCCGCCTGGAGCCCGAGGAGCTGGAGGGCGTGCTCGCGCACGAGCTGTCGCACGTCGCGCACCGGGACGTGGCGGTGATGACCATCGCGTCCTTCCTGGGCGTACTGGCCGGGATCATCACCCGGGCGGCGCTGTGGAGCGGGGTCGGCCGCAACAACCGGGACAACAACGCCGCGGTCGCCGTCCTGGTCGTCACCGCTGTCAGCGCCGTCGTCTATGCCGTCAGCTTCCTGCTGACGCGGCTGCTGTCGCGCTACCGCGAGCTGTCCGCCGACCGGGCCGCGGCGATCCTCACCGGGCGCCCCTCGGCGCTGGCGTCCGCGCTGACCAAGGTCACCGGCCAGATGGCGCAGATCCCGACCCGCGATCTGCGCAAGGCCGAGCCCTTCAACGCGTTCTACTTCGCGCCGGCCTTCACCAAGGAGAGCTTCAGCCGGCTGCTGTCCTCGCACCCGACGCTGGAACAGCGCCTGGACCAGCTCGGCCGGATCTCGGCCCAGCTGGGACGGCCGTAGAGGCGCGCCGGTCGTGCGTGGCCGCACGACCCCATGGCCCGCTTCCCGGCGCGACCCGGCCCTGTGACTTCGACGACCGTGACGACTCTGAGCAAGGAGCCTGCCCCGTATGGGATTTCTGGACGCCATCCTCGGCCGCAGCAAGCCGGTACGTCCCGACCTCGACCAGCTCTTCGCCCTCCCCTCGGCCGCCGTCACCCTCCAGGTCGCGGCCGGATTCGTACCGACCGGCCTGGGGTCGGTGTGCTTCGCCAGCGTCGAGGGCGGCGCGTTCTCGCGTATCCAGGAGGAGGTAGGGGCGCTGCTGGACGCGCCGGTGGAGTTCAGCCAGGACGAGTACGGCTACACCTGGCTGCTCGCCCGGCACCCGCCCGAGGACCTCGCGGGCCTGGTCAACGATCTGCACGCGGTCAACACCTCCCTCCAGGACGGCGGGTTCGGCCCGCAGCTGCTGTGCTCACTGGTGGGCTTTCGCGACGAGCGGGGCCGCTCCCTGGCGCTGGTCTACCTCTACAAGCGCGGCACGTTCTACCCCTTCGCGCCGCAGTCGTCCCCGGGAGCGCGGGCCGCCGCTGCCGACAAGCGCGACAACCCGCTCGAACTCCAGGTACGGGCGATGCTCGGCGACGACCTGACGATCGAGAAGGACCTGGGGCGGTGGTTCCCGGTGTGGGGGGCGCCCGGGCTGTGAGGACCGCATGACCTGCTCTGCTTTACCGGTTCACCGGCTCCGGCTATCTGACGTGGCGGGACAGCCACGGGGTCAGGATGTTGTCCAGGACCAGCTCCTTGTACGTCTCGTCGCCGGGCAGCGGTACGACCAGCCACCAGCCGGGCGGGAAGAAGCGGCCCTTGACGTGTGCGAGGTCGCCGAGGACGGAGCGCAGGAAGGCGGGGACGGATTCGCGCGGGATGTCGTGGAAGGCGACGCCCTCGACGGTGACGGCCGCGTCGTCCTCCGGGAAGACCTCGATCTCGATATGGGGCGTGCCGGTGAACTCCACGGAGGCCTCGTGCGGGAGCGACCCGTCCGGGTCGGTCACCACAAAGGCCCCACTGGACAGTCGGCGCCCGGAGCGGTCCGCACCGATGTCGTGCGTGACCTCGATGTCGCGCCCGTGCTCTGCGGCCACCTCACGGATGGCGCTGACGACGGCCTCGGTGCTGGGGAACTTCGCCTGGTCCATACCTAGGGATCATGCAGCATGCGGGGAGAACCGGCCGTGCCCGGGGCGGGGCGCCCCGGGGGCAGGCCTCTCTGGTCCCCTGGCCGGGGCTGCTGCGGGCTGCTGCTCCGGGCTGCTCCGGGCTACTTCGGGCTACTTCGGGCTACTTCGGGGGTGCTGAGCGGTCCTGGGGCCCGGGCCGGTCCTCGGACCCGGGCGGTTCGGCGGGTGCGGACGGATCGGCGGGCGGGCGCCGGTCCCACGCCGTGGTCCGCTCGCTCGCCTTACGGGCCTTCGCGGAGTTGATCTCGTCGGCGGCCCAACGGGCCCACTCCTCCTGGGCGGTGGACATGCGCAGGCCGTACTCCAGCGCGATGCGGCCGTACACCGAGATCATCTCCTCGTCCCAGGCGGCGTCCTTGTCCAGCTGCTGGAACGAGGCGCGCGCACGGGCTGCGCGCTCGGCCTGCTGCAGGAGATAGGTGCTCGCCTCCAGCGGGGTGAGCACGCCGAGGAAGAAGACACGCAGCAGGGCGTCGCTGCGCGAGGGCCGGTTCGGCTCCACCTCGATGAGCCAGTGGCGCAGCTCGGCCAGGCCCTCGTCGGTGATGGCGTACTCCTTGCGGCCACGGGGGCCGTGCGCGCTGACCTCCGCGAGCCCGGCCGCGGTGATTTTGCTCAGCTCGCCGTAGACCTGGCTCTGGGTGGCGGGCCAGACGTTCGCGAGCGAGGCGTCGAACAGCTTCATCAGGTCGTAGCCGCTGGCCGGGGATTCGGCCAGCAGGCCCAGGACGGCATGTCTGAGGCTCATGACCCGCACTTTACATTCCACTCTTGACATGTCGAGTGAGCAGGTTCTACCTTCGACATGTCGAAGTTGGAATGTCGGAGTTGGAACGTCGTCGGTGGGCGAAGGCCGCGGGGCGACGAGGGGAGTCGGGGCGGGCGTCATGAACTACCTGCGCATTTTCATTCCGTGGATCGCCTACGCGGCGGTGTCGGCGGCCGGCTGGCAGTGGGGGGCGTCGGCGGGACTGCTGCTCGGCGCCGGGCTGCTGTTCGCGGACCGGGCGGCGGGCCTCGCTCTGGGCGAGCGGCTCCTGGACTACGGCACGCTGGTGTTCTTCGCGGCGCTCACGGCCCTGGCCTTCCTGCGCCCCGACAGCCCTCTGCAGGACTACGGCAGCGCACTGTCCGCGGGCTGGCTGGCGCTGATCTCCTGGGGCTCGATCGCGGTCGGGCGCCCCTTCACGATGGCCATCGCCCGCCGCGTGGCGCCGCCGGAGGTGTGGCACACCGCGCTGTTCCGCCGCATCAATGTCGTCCTCACCGCGGCCTGGGCCGCCGCCTTCACCCTTACCGCACTGGCCCAAACGGCAGTCTCCTTCTACGGGTTGGGGATCGCGGCCGCCATCGCCCTCCAGGTCGCCGGCATCGTCCTGCCCGCCCGCTTCAGCGCCACCTACCCGGAGCGCGTCCGGGCCCGCTATCTGCAGAAGTACGGAGCGAGGGGTACGGCGCCGAGCGCGACGGCCGGCTCCCCTCGCCCCGGCGCCCTCTCCGACATCCAGGGAGCCTGACCCATGACCACGTCATCCACCTCCCCTTCCGGTACGGCCCCCGCTCCCCACCTGTCGGGCAACTTCGCGCCCGTCCAGGAGGAGTTGACCGCCTACGACCTCCCGGTCACCGGCGCGATCCCGCCCGAGCTGAGCGGCTGGTATCTGCGCAACGGCCCCAATCCGCACGACGCCGACTCACCGCACTGGTTCTTCGGCGACGGCATGGTGCACGGCGTGCGGCTGGAGGGCGGCCGGGCCGTCTCCTACCGCAACCGCTGGGTGCGTACCTCCACCTTCACCGACGGCGCGCGGGTGTACGACGAGCAGGGCCGCCGTGACCTGCGGGCAGGCAGCGCCAACACCCATGTCGTCCGGCACGCGGGCCGGACCCTGGCGCTGGTCGAGTCCTCCTTCCCCTACGAACTGGACTGCCGGCCGGGCCATGAGCTGGAGACCGTCGGGCCGCACGACTTCGCCGGGCGCCTCACCACGGCCATGACCGCCCACCCCAAGACCTGTCCCCGCACCGGTGAGCTGCACTTCTTCGGATACGGCGGCCTGACCCCGCCCTATCTCACCTACCACCGGGCGGACGCCTCGGGCGAGTTGGTGGTCAGCCGCCCCATCGACGTCCCGGCCCACACGATGATGCACGACTTCCATCTGACGGCCCGGCATGTCGTCTTCATGGACCTCCCGGTCCTCTTCGACCTGAGCAGGCCGGGCATGCCCTACCGCTGGGACCCGGACTACGGCGCCCGCCTCGGCGTCCTGCGCCGCGACGACCCCTATGGCGAGGTCCGCTGGTTCCCCATCGACCCCTGCTATGTCTTCCACGCCCTCAACGCCCACGACGAGGGCTTCGAGGCGGACGCCCCGGGCGAGGCGGGCCGTCCGCCCCTGCCGGACGGCCACCTGCACCGCGGGGGAGCCCGGGCCCACGGGCGGCGCATCGTGCTCCATGTGGCCCGCTATCCCGACTTCAAGGGCGATGCCCCTTCCGCGCTGTGGCGCTGGACCATCGACCTCGACCGAGGGGTGGTGTCCGAGGAGCAACTGGACGACACCTTCTGCGAGTTCCCGCGCGTGGACGACCGCCTGGCGGGCCTCGATTCCCGTTACGGTCACGCCACCATGGCCGAGCTGCCGGGCACCGGGCCGATACCGAGCGCGCTGCTCCGCTACGACCTGCACACCGGAGCGGTCAGCCGACACGACTTCGCCCCCGGGCGCACCCCGGGCGAGGCCGCCTTCGCCGCGGCGGACGACCGCCCGGGCGGACCGGGCTGGCTGATCACCTACGTCCATGACGCGGCCACCGACACCAGCGACCTGGTGATCCTGGACGCCCAGGACATATCCGCCCCACCGGTGGCCACGGTCCAGCTGCCGCGCCGGGTTCCGTACGGCTTCCACGGCAACTGGATACCGGACCCGGTCAGCTGAAGGTCCATCGAGCTTGCCGGGGCGGGGCCTCAGCGGCGGGTGCGGCGGCGACCGGCGAGTTCGTCCATGGTGCGGGCCTGGACCTCGCGTTGGGCCGCGGCGGCGATGAAGGCAGCCGTGCCCGTGCTGCCCACCAGCTCCCGTACGGCCCGCACCGTCTCGGCGGGGAGGGCCACGGTCTCCGGGGCGGGGGTGGCGTCCGGGGTGAGGGGGGCATCCGGGACGGGCACGGCATCCGAGGGGCGGGGGGCGTCCGGCAGGGGGGCGGTGCCGGGCACGGGGGTGGTGCCCGGCAGGGGGGCGGTGCCCGGCGGGGGCTTGGACTCCGAGGCGAGGGGAGTGCGGGTGGTGGGGTCGCCGGAGAGGTGGTGGCGTACGTAGCGGGTGGCCGATGTGCGCATGGCGCGGGCGAGTTCGGCGTCGACGATCTGCTGGGCCAGGGGGCGCAGGCGGCGGACGAGGGTGGCGGCCTCGGTGGCCTCGGCGTCGGTGGGCGGGTGGTCCAGGTACTGCTGGAAGACGTGTTCGGTGGTGAAGTCGAAGAAGCGGGCGGCGATGTACTCGACCTGGACCCGGAGTTCGCGCAGGTGGCCGGAGATGGCGAGCAGGGGGACGCCGGCGGCATTGAGTTCGGCGGCCACCGCCAGTTCGCGGGGGCTGGGGACGATGAAGGTGTCCTCGTTTCCGGGGACGCGTTCCAGTACGCCCAGGTCGACGGCGTCGGCCACCGCCGCGTCGTCGTGGCTGCCGCCGAACTTGGCGTCCAGTTCGGCGCGGCTGATGCGGGCCGCCTCCTCGTCGGTCCAGGGCCCGTCGATCTCCGCGACCAGGCCGAGGACGCCGCCCAGGCCGCGGCCGGCGTCCCAGGCCTCCAGGAGCTCCTTGATGCTGGCGAGGGTGTAGCCGCGGTCGAGCAGATCGGCGATCCGGCGCAGTCGTTCCAGATGCGGTTCGCCGTAGACATTGGCCCGGCCGCGGCGCTCGGGCTTGGGGAGCAGGCCGCGGTCCTGGTAGGCGCGGATCGTACGGACCGTCGTACCGCTGATGTGCGCCAGGTCCTCGATGCGGTACTCAGGCGTACGGTCCTCGGCCCGCTCGGCCCGCTCGGCCCGCTCGGCCCGCTCGGCCCGCTCGGCCCGCTCGGCCCGCTCGGCCCGCTCGGCGGTCTCGGTCCCGGTGTCCTCCGGCCTCCCCCGTAGGGCCTTTTCCGATCCGGATGGCCGTGGTGGATGGTCGGTGGTCAATGTGGTGCTCCTTATGAGATGGCTGCGCGGCCTGCGGCGGCTGCCGCTGTGCGGGCGGCCGGGGAGGAGGCCAGGTAGGCGATGGCCCTGCGCAGTGACCCTTCCTGGGAGGGATGGTACGAGCGCTTGAGGTAGCGGGGAATGGCCGTGCCCAGCTCGCGCCAGGTGGGCAGGAGGCCCTTGGCCACGGCCCTGTTGTGCTCGCGCAGCGAGTAGCGCAGCCGTCCGGCCAGCTGCGGGTCGTGGCGGATGAGGTAGGCGGCGCCCCAGACCCACAGGTAGAGGAGTACGGGGGCGGTGATGCCCATGCCCAGGACGCGACGGGCGTAGCGGGGCAGGCCTTCACCGCCGGTGTGCTGGTACATGTCGAAGGCGACCGCGCGGTGTTCGACCTCCTCGGCGCCGTGCCAGCGCAGCAGGTCGAGCATGACCGGGTCGGGCTCGGCCCGGTCCAGGCCGTCGGCGTGCAGCACCCAGTTGCCCAGTACGGCGGTGAACTGCTCGATGGCGGCGATCAGCGACAGCCGGAAGCGCAGCCACTCCTGGGTGGGGATGGGCGCGGCGAAGGGCGGGCGCTCGCCGAGCAGGTACTCGAAGAGGAAGTCGACGTGTTTGGTGTAGGGGGCGGTGTCCAGGTCCTGGCGGGCCAAGTGCTGCAGGACGTAGGCGTGTTGGACGCTGTGGGTGGCCTCCTGGCCCATGAAGCCCTTGATGTCCTGGAGGAGTTCGGGGTCCTGGACCAGCGGCAGGGCCTCCTTGAAGACCTTGACGAACCACCGCTCGCCCGCCGGCAGCAGCAGATGCAGCACATTGATGACGTGGGTGGCGGTGGGTTCGTCCGGTATCCAGTGCAGCGGCGTCGCGTCCCAGTCGAAGGAGACCCGGCGCGGGGAGATGGTGTAGTGCCCGCCGTGCTCCCGGGACGAGCCGTACTCCCGGGATGCGTCGTGCTCCCCGGCTGAGCCGAGTTCCCCGGCTGAGCCGAGCTCCCCGGACGCTGCGGGCCCGGTGCGTTTCGTACTCACTCTCAACCCCTCCTGAAGTCCGGTCCTGAGTCCGGTCCTGCGCTCTACAGCGGCGGCTCGATCCGGGCGAGGGCCCGCAGCGTGCGCGGTGCGAACCGGGACATCCAGTGCGCGCCGCGCGCCTCGGGCGTGACCGGGACGACCGCCTGATTGCGCACCACCGCGCGCAGTACGGCGTCGGCGACCTTCTCCGGCGGGTAGTTGCGCAGGCCGTAGATCCGCGCGGACTTGGCCTGGCGGCGCTTTTCCTCCTGCGCCGAGACACCCGTGAAGCGCGAGGTGGAGGTGATGTTGGTGTTGACGATGCCGGGGCAGATCGCCGTGACCCCGATGCCCTGCCCGGCCAGCTCGGCGCGCAGGCACTCGCTGAGCATCAGCACGGCCGCCTTGGAGGTGCTGTAGGCGGGCAGCACCCTGGAGGGCTGATAGGCCGCGGCCGAGGCGGTGTTGACGATATGGCCGCCCTGTCCGCGCTCGGCCATCTGCCGGCCGAAGATCCGGCAGCCGTGGATGACGCCCCACACATTGACGTCCAGGACCTTCTTCCAGTCCTCGGAGGTGGTGTCGAGGAAGGCCCCGGACAGCCCGATCCCGGCGTTGTTGACCAGGACGTCGACGGTGCCGTACTCGGCGGCGACCTTGTCGGCGAGCTTTTCCATCGCGGCCTCGTCGGCGACGTCCACCACCTCGCCCCAGGCCTCGGGCGCGCCGATGAGCCGTGCCATCTCGGCCGTACGGGCGGCGCCCTCCGCGTCCCGGTCCACCGCGACCACCCGCGCGCCCGCTTCGGCGAAGGAGAAGGCGGTGGCCCGCCCGATGCCGCTGGCCGCGCCCGTCACCAGCACCAGCTGCCCGCCGAAGCGGTCGGCGTAGGGCCCGCAGGCCGTGATCCGGCGGGCCGGGTCGCCCTCCTCCTTGGAGGTGATGAACTCCGTTATCCAGGCGGTGAGTTGGTCGGGACGGGTGCGCGGCACCCAGTGCTTGGCGGGGAGGGTGCGGCGTACCAGCTGCGGCACCCACCGGTCCAGGTCGTCGTAGACCCGTTGGGAGAGGAAGATGTCACCGGCCGGGGTGATCAGCTGGACCGGGCAGTGCGCGTAGGCGTCCGTGCGTGGGCGGCGCATGCGGGCGCGGATGTTGTCGCGGTAGAGCCAGGCGCCGTGCGCGGCGTCGTTGGGCAGGGAGGGGGTCGGGTACTCCCCCTGCGGGATCTTCTCCAGCCGCTGAAGCACCTTGGGCCACTGCTTTCCCAGCGGTCCCTTCCACGCCAGCTCCGGCAGTACGGGGGTGTGCAGCAGGTAGACGTACCAGGACTTGGCGCCCTGGGTCAGCAGCTGGGCCACCCGGCGCGGGGTGGGGCGGACGGTCCGCTGCTTGATCCAGTGCCCCAGGTGGTCCAGGGACGGGCCCGACATGGAGGTGAAGGACGCGATCCGCCCCTCGGTGCGCTTGACCGTCGCGAACTCCCAGGCCTGCACCGAGCCCCAGTCGTGGCCGACCAGGTGCACCGGCTTATCGGGGCTGACGGCGTCGGCGACCGCCAGGAAGTCGTCCGTCAGCTTCTCCAGGGTGTATCCGCCGCGCAGCGGTTCGGGCGCGCTGGAGCGCCCGCAGCCGCGTATGTCGTACAGCACCACGTGGAAGTTCTCGGCCAGGCCGTGGGCGACCCGCGACCAGACCTCCTTGCTGTCCGGGTAGCCGTGCACCAGCACCACGGTGGGACGGGAGGCGTCGCCCAGTTCGGCGACGTTCAGCTCCACTGCGCCCGTACGGACCCAGTGTTCCCTCGCTCCGGTGATCATGCGGCCTTCTCCTCCTGCCAGCGCCGCACGTGCGGCAGATCGTCGTCCAGCCAAAAGGCGCTCTCCTGGGGGTCCTTGGAGTCGGTGACGACCAGGATTTCCTCGAACTTCGCGCCCGTGCCCCGGAATCCGAGGTGCGGTTCGACCGCCCACAGCCCGGCCTGGGGCGGGTGGTCGGAGAATCTGTACGGGCTCCACAGCGGCGACCAGCCCTCGCGGTGGCCGTGCAGCGCGTCGGAGGCCAGGCCCTTGAGCGACTGGGTGCCGAACCCGAAGAGCGTCGGCGACCACCGGCGGTCCTTGACCCGGTCGACCTTGTGGGCGATGACGCCGAAGGGGTAGGCGCGGTGCCGGTTGGTGTACCCCTGGCGCACCATCAGCCGCTCCACGTCCTCGTAGATCTCCCGCAGCGGGCGCCGTTCGCGCACCTCGCGCAGGATCAGCGCGCGGTGTGCCTCCAGGTCGGCCAGCAGCCGGTCGTGCACGGGGTTGAGCCCCAGGCAGCCGGAGTAGCCGATGTCGGCGGTGAAGCCGTTGTGCACGGGTGCCATGTCGAGGATGAAGGGCATCCCCGGCTCCAGCTCGCGGTGGGTGGGGAAGAACTGCAGGGGGATACGGAAGTTCGTGAAGGCGGTGCGGTCCCCGAACCAGGCGAAGGGCAGGTGGAACCAGTCCCGCACCCCGCGCTCGCGCAGCCACTCCCGCTGCATCCGCGCCGCGTCGCGCTCGGTGACGCCTGGTTTGAGCTGGGCCGCCACCGCCTCCGCGCACTCGTACGCCAGCCGCTGCACCGATGCGAACCCGCGGAGTTCAGCGGTGAGTTCGCCGGGCGCTGCCGTGCTCGCTGAAGCCATCGCCAACCGTCCGTCCCGTAGGCCCCGTCGATCCCGGTCCGGGCCGGCCAGATGCCGGACCGGTCGCGGTTCGATCGCGGTACTCGTCCGTAACTTGACGCTGATGAATGTGACAATGACTGACGGCTACGTCAAGGGTCCGGTACGACCTGTGGAGAACTTTCCGCGCCGCGGACACGGCATACGGGACACGCACCACGCGCCCCACGCCCCGCGCGGCCGTCCCCGCGCCCGGCGTACGACCGTGACCCTGACACCGGAAGCGACCGAAGGCATAGGCCCCCTACGGGCCGTAAGACCTGAGGACTACACCGATACCACCGCGCGGGTTGACGTCAGCTGTGGCATGCGCCACTACCGTCGAATACGTGACTGTGATCGTGACCGAAAGCCTGAGCAAGCGGTTCCCGCGGGTGACCGCCTTGGACCGGCTGACCGTTGACATCACCCCCGGCGTAACGGGCCTGGTGGGTGCCAACGGCGCCGGAAAGTCCACCCTGATCAAGATCCTGCTGGGTCTGTCCCCCGCCACGGAGGGGCGGGCGAGCGTCCTTGGCCTGGACGTGGCCAAGGACGGCAGCGCCATTCGCGAGCGCGTCGGCTACATGCCCGAGCACGACTGCCTGCCGCCCGACGTCTCGGCCACCGAGTTCGTCGTCCACATGGCGCGCATGTCGGGCCTGCCGCCGACCGCCGCCCGCGAGCGCACCGCCGACACCCTGCGCCACGTCGGCCTCTACGAGGAGCGCTACCGCCCCATCGGCGGCTACTCCACGGGCATGAAGCAGCGGGTCAAGCTGGCCCAGGCCCTCGTCCACGACCCGGAGCTGGTGTTCCTGGACGAGCCGACCAACGGCCTGGACCCGGTGGGCCGGGACGACATGCTCGACCTGATCCGCCGGGTGCACACCGACTTCGGCATCTCGGTCCTGGTCACCTCCCACCTCCTGGGCGAGCTGGAGCGCACCAGCGACCATGTGGTGGTCATCGACGGCGGCAGGCTGCTGCGCTCCTCGGCCACCGACGACTTCACCCAGGCCACGGCCTCCCTGGCCATCGAGGTCACCGACACCGACCGCCACCCCGACGGCACCCGCGCGCTGCACGCCGCGCTGGCCGCCGCGGGCGTGTCGGTGACGGCCGCGGCCGCCGGCGGCGACAGCGCCACGAGCGCCTCCTCTTCGGGACATCTGCTGTACGTGGACGCCGCCGGCGAGCAGACCTACGACCTCGTCCGGGACACCGTCGCCGACCTCGGCCTCGGCCTGGTCCGTATGGAACAGCGCCGGCACCGCATCGCCGAGGTCTTCCGCACCCCGCACGAAGCGCAGCGGCCGGCCGCTGCGGCGCACCCGCAGCACACCGACAGCCCGCCCGCCCCCGGCAGTTGGGGCGCCGACTGGAACGCCGAGCAGGGCTCCGCGAGCGCCAGGGGCGCGCGGGCCAAGAAGGACGGAGGCGCTCCCGATGCCGCCTGAGACCACCACCGCAAGCAGCGCGCCGAACGTCATCCACAACATCGGCTACCGCCACTACGACGGCCCGCGCCTGGGCCGCTCCTACGCCCGCCGCTCACTGTTCTCGCAGAGCCTGCGCGGCGCGTACGGACTGGGCCGCTCGGCCAAGTCCAAGGTGCTGCCGATGCTGCTGTTCGCCGTGATGTGCCTGCCGGCCGGCATCATCGTCGCCGTCGCCATCTTCACCAAGCTCAAGTCCCTGCCGGTCTCCTACACCCAGTACGCGATCTACCTCCAGGCGGTCATCGGCCTCTATCTGGCCTCCCAGGCGCCCCAGTCCGTCTCCCGCGACCTGCGGTTCAAGACCGTCCCGCTGTATTTCTCCCGCCCCATCGAGCGGGTCGACTACGTCGTGGCGAAGTTCGCGGCGATGGCCAGTGCGCTGTTCGTCCTGACCGCGGCCCCGGTGCTGATCCTCTACATCGGCGCGCTGCTGGCCAAGATGGACTTCGCCGACCAGACCAAGGGCCTGGCCCAGGGCCTGGTCTCGGTGGCCCTGCTCTCCCTGCTGTTCGCCGGGATCGGCCTGGTCGTCTCCGCGCTCACCCCGCGCCGCGGCTTCGGCGTCGCCGCCGTGATCGCCGTACTGACCATCCCGTACGCCGCCGTCAGCGCCGTCCAGGGCATCGCCACCGTCCAGGGCGCCACCGAAGTCGTGGGCTGGCTGGGCCTGTTCTCGCCGATCACCCTCATCGTCGGGGTGCAGACCACCTTCCTCGGCGGCACCAGCTCCTTCCCCGACGGGATCGAGCCCTCCACCGCCGCCGGATTCGTCTACCTCCTCGTCACGCTGGGCGCCATCGCCGGCAGCTACGCCCTGCTGATGCGCCGCTACCGGAAGGCCGGTCTGTGATGGCCCACCCGTCGCCCACCACCACCCTTCGAAGGAATGGGCCGCGCCCATGAGCACTCTCTCCATCGACCACGTATCGCGCTGGTTCGGCAATGTCGTCGCCGTCAACGACATCACGATGACCATCGGCCCCGGCGTCACCGGCCTGCTCGGCCCCAACGGCGCGGGCAAGTCCACCCTGATCAACATGATGGGCGGCTTCCTGGCGCCCTCCAACGGCACCGTCACCCTGGACGGCGCCCCGATCTGGCGCAACGAGCAGATCTACCGCCACATCGGCATCGTCCCCGAGCGCGAGGCGATGTACGACTTCCTCACCGGGCGCGAATTCGTGCTGGCCAACGCCGAGTTGCACGGCCTGGGCGGCAAGGAGGCGCAGCGCGCGCTGGCCACGGTCGAGATGGAGTACGCCCAGGACCGCAAGATCGCCACGTACAGCAAGGGCATGCGCCAGCGCGTGAAGATGGCCTCCGCCCTGGTCCACGACCCCTCCGTGCTGCTGCTGGACGAGCCGTTCAACGGCATGGACCCGCGCCAGCGCATGCAGCTGATGGATCTGCTGCGTCAGATGGGTGCCCAGGGGCGTACGGTCCTGTTCTCCTCGCACATCCTCGAAGAGGTCGAGCAACTGGCCGCCCACATCGAGGTGGTGGTCGCCGGGCGGCACGCCGCCTCCGGTGACTTCCGCCGGATCCGCCGCCTGATGACGGACCGCCCGCACCGCTATCTCGTGCGCTCCGACGACGACCGCGCGCTGGCCGCCGCCCTGATCGCGGACCCCTCCACGGCGGGCATCGAGGTCGACCTGAAGGAAGGCGCGCTGCGCATCCAGGCCGTCGACTTCCTGCGCTTCACCGAGCTGCTGCCGCGCGTCGCCCGCGACCACGGCATCCGCCTCCTGACGGTCTCGCCCTCCGACGAGTCCCTGGAATCGGTCTTCTCCTACCTCGTAGCGGCCTGAAAGGAGCCCTGTAGCGATGAGTTCGCTCTACCACCCCACCGTCGCCCGGCTCACCTACCGGGCCCTGCTCGGCAGGCGCCGCGCGCTGATCCTCTTCGCCCTGCCCGCCCTCCTGATCGTCATCTCGATCGCCGTGCGCGCCCTGACCGGCGCGGACGACGAAACCACCAAGGCCGTCCTGGGCGGCTTCGCGCTGGCCACGATGGTCCCGCTGATCGGCGTGATCGCCGGTACGGGCGCGATCGGCCCGGAGATCGACGACGGCTCGGTGGTCTATCTCCTGGCCAAGCCCGTGCCGAGGTCGACGATCATCCTCACCAAACTCGTGGTGGCCGTCGGGGTGACGGTCGTCTTCTCCGCCGTCCCGATCCTGATCTGCGGCTACATCCTCAACGGCAACAGCCAGCAGCTCGCGGTGGCCTACGCCGTCGCCGCAGCCCTGGCCTCCCTCGCCTACAGCGCGATCTTCCTGTTCCTGGGCACGATCACCCGCCATGCCGTCGTCTTCGGCCTGGTCTACGCCCTGGTGTGGGAGTCCCTGTTCGGCAGCCTGGTCCCCGGCGCGCGCACACTGAGCGTGCAGCAGTGGGCGCTGGCCCTGGCCCAGAAGATCGGCGCCGAGGGCGCGGTCAGCGCGGACGTGGCGGTGCCGCTGGCGGCCGTGCTGCTGGTGGTCGTCACGATCGCCGCGACCTGGTACGCGGCCCGGCGCCTGAAGGTGCTCAAGCTGGCCGGCGAGGAGTGAGGCTCCTCGCCGGACGGTGAGCGGACCGTGAGCGTTCGCCGCTGCCCGCGCCGCCCTCATCCCCGGAGGGCGGTACGGGCCCTGTGCGAGCTGGCAGGACGGTGTGCGGGCCTCACTTGGCCCGGGAGGGCGGCACGAGCTCCAGGACCAGGCCGGCGATGGCCAGGGTGTGCCGGACGTCCGCGTAGGCCTTGCCGATGAGCTGCATCAGGACCGACTTGACCTCGGGGGCGACGGGTCCCGCCTTCTTGATCTCGTCGACGAGCGCCATGAAGAGCCGGTGCGTGTCCATGTGGCTCAGCGCGGAGCCGCGGATCTGCTCGGCGAGCGCCCGGGCCGTGCGCAGCAGCGGCTTCAGGTCCGGGCGCCCCAGCAGCGCGGCGACGGGCCCGCTCGCGGCGTCGACGAACCGGGTGACCCGATCGGCGGGCAGCTCGGGTGCGTACGCCTGAAGGAACTTCCGCAGTTCCTGCTCGATGCGCTGTTCGTCCTTGCCGCCGAGGACGGGTTTGGCGTCCGGGCCGGTGGCGGGGACGGCGCGGATCTGCTGGGCATCGGCCGGGCGGCCACCGGCCGCATGGGCCGGCGCGGCCAGGCCCGCGCCGAGTGCGGCGGTCAGGACGGCGGCGCCGGCGGCGGTGGCGATACGGGAGAGCTGGGGCATGGGCTCTTTCCTTCGTGCGTTTCCCGGCGGGCCCGCTGGCTGAACGGCCCTGGGCGGGCCTTGTCCACTGTCACCCGCGCCCGGCCGTACCGCTTCTCCTGCGCCGCCACGCGTGTGGCGGCAGCCCAGCGGGGTGCGTGCCCCTGCGGAACACCCCTCGGGCCGGTGGCGGCCGGCCGCGCCGACGCGGCGGAGCCGCACATCGATACGGCCCCGCGCCCCTGTACGGCCCCTTACGGGACCCGCCTAGGACGCCTTGCGCTGCCGCTCGTTGAACTCGCGCACATTGCGCTGGTGTTCCTCGTAGCTGCCGGTGAAGCGGGTGTCGCCGGGCGCCACCGTCACGAAGTACAGCCAGTCGCCCGCAGGCGGTGCCGCCGCGGCCTGCAGCGCGTCCGCGCCCGGACTGTCGATCGGGGTGGGCGGCAGCCCCTTGTGGCGGTAGGTGTTGTAGGGGCTGTCGATGCGGGTGTCGGCCTGGCTGGTGTGCAAAGTGCTGCGCCCCAGCGCGTAGTTGATGGTGGAGTCCATCTGCAGCGGCATGCCCCGGGCGAGCCGGTTGTCGATGACCCGGGCCACCTTGCCCATGTCCTTGGGGGTGTCCGCCTCCGCCTGCACGATCGAGGCGATGGTCACCGTCCGGTACGAGCCGCCGCCGTCGGCCGCCAGGCGGCGGTTGGCGGTGTCGACCATGAAGGCCAGCAAGGAGGCGGGGGTGGTGTCCTGCCGGATCGGATACGTCGCCGGATAGAGGTACCCCTCCGGGTTGCCCCTGGCCTCACCCGGCAGCGCCAGCCGGGCGCTCTTGGCCGCGCTCTCGGTGGTGCCGGGCCGGACCTTCAGCGCCTTGTCGGCGGCGGCGTAGACCTGCGTGGCCCGCCACCCCTCGGGGACGGTGAGCTTCGCCGACGGGCCCTCGCCGCCGCTCAGCAGCCGCGCCACCAGCACCGCTGCCAGCGCCAGGACGGCACAGAGACAGACGGCCAGCAGCAGCCGTCCCCTGCGGGTCAACCTCGGCCCCGGCCCGCGGCCGGTGCGCTGCGCTTCGCTCATGCAGGGCAAGGTAGGGCAGAACCCGGTGCGAAGCGCGCGTCCACACGCGCCCGCGGACCGTACGGGTCGCCCGCTCCCTCCCGTACGGCATCTCCCGTACGAGCCCCCGGGCGATTACCGACTACCGACGGGCAGCCCCAGTGAACCCCCGCCCCGCCGCTCACTCCCCGATACGCCGGTCCCGCCCCGCGCCCATCGCCAGCAGCGCCAGCCCCGCGCACACCACCAGCAGCAGCACGATCGGCAGCGTCCAGCCGTCCGTGGCCTGGTGGACCGCGCCCAGTGCCAGCGGGCCGACGGCCGCCAGCAGATAGCCCCAGGTCTGGGCCATGCCCGAGACCCGGGCCGCGGTGTGTGCGTCACCGGAGCGCAGCACCATCATCGTCAGCGCCAGCCCGAGCGCCCCGCCCTGTCCGACGCCCAGCAGCGCGGCCCACACCCAGGCCCCGGCCACCGGTGCCACCAGCAGCCCGGTGATCCCGCAGGCCATCAGCGCGGAGACGCCCACGCCCAGCAGCCGCTGGCGGCGCATCCGCCCGGCGAGCACCGGCACCACGAAGGAGCCGGCCATCTGCATCAGCGTGCTGAAGGCGAAGGCCAGCCCGGCCTCGCCCTTGCCCATGCCGTGATCGGTGAAGATCGTCGGCATCCAGGCGATCATCACGTACGCGATCAGCGACTGCGACCCCATGAACAGCGTGACCTGCCAGGCCAGCGCGGAGCGCCCCACCTTCGGCCCGTCCTCGGTCAGATGGCGCTGTGCGGCCGCCGCCTGCCCGTGCCGGGTGCCCCGCCGGGCGATGGCCACCTGCGGGATCCACACCGCCGCGGCCACCGCGGCCAGCACCGCCCACGAGAGCAGCGAGCCCTGCCAGGTGCCCAGCGCGTCCTCCATCGGGACGGCGGAGGCGGCCGCGACGGTGGCGCCCAGGATCATCGCGGTGGAGTACAGGGCGGTCATGCCCGCGGCCTTCTCGGGGAAGTCCCGCTTGATCAGCCCCGGCATCAGGACGTTGAGCAGGGCTATCGAGCCGCCGACCAGCGCACAGCCCACGAACAGCGCGACCACCGGCGGCGCGACGCGCACCACGATGCCGCCGCACAGCAGCACCAGCGCGCCCAGCAGCACCGACTCCGTACCCCAGCGGCGGGCCAGCCGCGGCGCGAGGACGGAGCCCAGCCCCATGAACACCAGCGGGATCGTCGTCACCAGGCTGCTCGCGGTCGCGGCCAGGTGGAAGTGCTCGCTGATCTCGCCGAGCAGGGGCGAGACCCCGGCCAGCGCGGCCCGCATGTTCAGCGAGGCCAGCACGATGCCGAGCAGCACCAGCGCCGGGTGCGCCCGCAGCCGCCGCCGCGCGGCGGCGACCGGCGGGGCGGGCGCCAGATCCTCTTCGGCGTCGATCAGCGGGGCTGGGGGTCTGGTGCCTGACATGGGCGGTGCCTCTCGGAAAACGCGAATACGTGTACGTGCCGATACGACTTGACTGGCACCTACACGTATTCGTCAAGTCCGAGCCCTCTCGCGTACGGCGCGGTGCACATTGTTCAGCGCCGTGCCGACGGGGCACAGCCCTCCCTCTCCCCGGCAGCAGGGGGCGACCATGGCGTGCTCCGGTACGAGTCGCCAGGCGGTGGCGGGGGTGAGGTAGTGATGTGCGCAGTCCGGGCAGGCGTACAGGTTGCAGCCGGGGATTGCGCTCTCGACCGGTACGGGCGTCGAAGTTGTCACCTTGCAGCGGACGCACATGCGAAGGGGCGTGCGGCGGCTGGAATCGTCCATGTCGGCGCTCCTGGAATTGTGTTGGCCGTACCGCGGGAGGGCTCGACCACCTCACCGGGGCTTTTTGTCTCGGAATTGTATTGCGGCGGTATCGGTCCGTATATATGCGTATCTATACTGCTCGAAACGTATCGAAGCGCATCGATAGTTGTTCATAAGTGTCGCAACTTCTAACGTAATTGCCATGGAATTCGGCCCTGATGACGAGATCGACAACGGAGCTCCGGTCACCCCGTACCGCCAGCTCGCGGCCATCCTGAAGGCGCGCATCGAGCGCGGGGACTGGCAGCCGAACCGTGCAATTCCCTCGGAGGCGCGGCTTGTTGAGGAGTACGGACCGGCGCGCAGCACCGTCCGCAGGTCGATTGCGCTCCTGGTCGAAGAGGGCGTGCTCTTCGTAGTCCCCGGGCGCGGCAGCTTCGTCGCTGAACAGAAGGCGCCGGAGGAGCCCAGCAACGGCTCCTCCGGCGGAGGCGAGAAGTAAGCGGCCCTACAGGCCGATGTCGCGCTCCTGCATGTCCGCGAGGGACTCGCGGCGTACCAGCAGGCGGGCGCGCCCGTCGGCCACCGCGACCACCGGGGGCCGTCCGACGAGGTTGTAGCCGGAGGCCATCGACAGGTGGTACGCGCCGGCGACGGGGACCGCGATCAGGTCGCCGGGGTGCACGTCCCCGGGCAGCGGCACATCGGCCGCGACCACGTCACCGGCCTCGCAGTGCCGCCCCACGACCGTGACCGGGGCGGGCGCCGCGGCGGAGTGGCGCCCGACGAGCCGGGGCGCGTAGCGCACCCCGTACAGCGCGGGCCGGGGGTTGTCGCTCATCCCGCCGTCGACGGCGACGAAGGTGCGCTCGCCGGTCCGCTTGACCGACAGCACCCGGTACAGCGCCACCCCCGCGGGCCCGGCGATGGCGCGGCCCGGCTCGATGGTCAGCCGGGGCACCGGCAGACCGGCCGCCGCACAGCTCCCGGCCAGCTCGGCCCGTACCTTCGCGCCGAGCGCCGCGATGTCCAGCGCCGCCTCGCCGGGCCGGTAGGCCACCCCGTGGCCGCCGCCCAGGTCCAGCTCGGGCAGCGTCACGCCGTGCTGCTCGTGCACCCGCGCCAGCAGCCCGACCAGGCGCCGTACGGCGGACAGATACGGCTTGACGGCGGTGATCTGCGAGCCCAAGTGGCAGTGCAGACCGGCCAGTTCCAGGCGCGGCTGGTCCAGGACGCGGGTGATGGCGTGCTGCGCCGAGCCGTCCGCCAGGGACAGCCCGAACTTCTGGTCGTCGGTGCCGGTACGGATCTTGGCGTGGCCGCCCGCCGCGATGCCCGGCACCACCCGGATCAGCACCTTCTGGCGCGAGCCCGCGGGGATCGCGGCGGCCAGCCGGGCGATCTCGGAGGTGGAGTCGATGACGATCCGGCCCACCCCCAGGCGCAGCGCGGTCTGCAGGTCCTGGGGGCTCTTGGCGTTGCCGTGCAGCACGATCCGCTCGGCCGGGAAGCCGGTGGTGACGGCGAGTTCCAGCTCGCCCGCCGAGCACACGTCCAGGCCGAGGCCCTCCTCGCGGACCCAGTGCGCCATGGCGCGGCACAGGAAGGCCTTGGCCGCGTACACCACGTCGGCCTGCGGGAAGGCCCGCAGATAGGCGCGGCAGCGGCTGCGGATCTCGTCCTCGTCCAGGACGTAGGCGGGGGTGCCGAAGCGCTCGGCGAGTTCGGTCAGCGGCACTCCGCCCACGGACAGGTCGTCGTGGGGCAGGGGGCGGACCGAGGCCGGCCAGACGGAGAGGTCGTCGGCAGGTATGCCGGGCTGCGGTGTGCGCGGCGTCTCGTGCGCCTGCTGCTGCGTAGTGGTCACGGTCATGATGGCGCCCCTTCTCAGACGGCCCGCAGCACGGGCCGGCGGGATGCCGGAGCAGCGGCGGCGGCCGCGGCCGGGCGCGGCGCCTCGGCGGTCAGCCGCGGGTCCACCGTCACCAAGGTGGCGCCCAGCGGCTCGGCCAGCGCCCGCAGCGCGGGCTCGGCGAGGCGGATGTAGGGCTGGCCGGTGCCGAGGGCCGCGGCCAGCCGCTGCGGCGAGGTGAAGCCGACCGCCGTACGGCCGCCGAGCGGGGTGCGGAACAGGCGGGCCGTACAGCCCGCGGGCCCCGGCCGGACGGGGATGAACAAAGGCCCGGCCGGGATATGTTCGGAAGGCTCCGGGTCTTCGGCGTACTGATTCTGAGGCACTGCGATGCTCCTCGCACAGAACACTGGCCCCGGACCGGTGAGAGGAGATGCGCCGGGGCTCCGCAACGACGTTATGCCCGGCAATCCCTGTGAACCTCCTCTTCCTGACGCATCGTTGACGGCACGGGGGGTCCCCTTGACGTGACGCTGCCGGCACGGCGTGCCCCTGGAGCGCGGCCTCGTACGCGTGCGCGCCCGCCGCTTGACCTTGACACCGTGCGAAGGCCTGCACTGGATGGCGTCATGTTCACCATCGGGGACTTCGCCAAGGTCGGCCGCGTATCGGCCCGCATGCTGCGCCACTACGACGCCATCGGGCTGCTGCGGCCCGCCCGCACCGATCCGTCCAGCGGCTACCGCTTCTACGAAGCGGCCCAGCTCTCCCGCCTCAACCGCGTCATCGCTCTCAAAGACCTCGGCTTCAGCCTCCAGCAGGTGGCCGCGATCCTGGACGAGCAGGTTAGCGCGGAGGAGTTGCGCGGGATGCTGCGGCTGCGGCGGGCGGAGCTGCAGGCCGCGGCGTCGGCTGCGGCGGCGCGGCTGGCGCAGGTCGAGGCGAGGCTCCTGACCATCGAAAGTGAGGGTGAGATGTCCACGCACGACGTGGTTCTCAAGAGGATCGAGCCCCTGCGGGTGGCCGAGCTGACCGGTACGGCGGCCAGTTTCGGGCCCGCCGACATCGGTCCGGTCATCCAGCCGCTGTACGCCGAGCTGTTCCGGCGGATCGAGGCCGCGGGCCTGACCCCGGCCGGTCCGGCCGTGGCGTACTACGAGGACGCGCCGCAGGCAGGTGAGGCGATCGTGGTCCACGCGTCCTGCCCGGTGGGGCCCGAGGTGCGCGCGCAGGCCTCGTACGGCTTCGAGATCGTTGAGCTGCCCGCGGTCGAGCAGGCCGCGACCGTGGTGCACCGCGGCTCCATGGACGCGGTCATGCCCGCCGTCCAGAGCCTGGCCCGCTGGCTGGACGCCAACGGCTACCGCTCGGCGGGCCACGCCCGTGAGCTGTATCTGGAGTGCCCCGAGGATCTGGACGGGTGGGTGACCGAACTGCAGCAGCCGGTCGTCCGGGCCTGATGCAGGAGCCGGTCGTCCGGGCCTGAGCCAGCAGCCGGTCGTCCGGGCCTGAGTGAGGGCGCGGGCGGGGCGGGTCAGCGCGCTGACTGCTCCGTCCGCGCCGCGGGCACCGTACGCCGCAGATGCGTGTTCACCGTCTGCGCGAACGCCACCGCGGCCGGGCTCAGCGCGTCCCACTGGCGTACCGCCCAGCCGGTGGCCAGCGGCGGCAGGGAGGGGATGGGCACCAGGCGCAGCGCGGTCCTGCCGGAGGCGCGCAGGCCCGGCAGCTCGGGCACCACCGCGTGCCCGACGCCGAGTTCGGCCAGCAGCAGCGCGGTGTCCCAGTCGGCGACGCCGGTGCTGGGGGCCGCGGGGTGGGCGGCGCGGCCCGGGGCGGCGGGCGGCGGGACCTGCCCCAGGTGGTCCTCCAGCCGCATCCGGGACGCGGAGTTCTCCGGCAGCCGGATGTGCCGGATGCCGGCCAGCTCAGCGGGCTCGATGCGGTCCCGGGCGGACAGCGGGTCGTCGGCGTGCACGGCCAGCACCCACGGCAGTTCCAGTACGGGGTGCTGCTCGATGCCGCGTACGGGCCGGCCGATGGTGATCCAGGCCAGGTCGGCGGTGCCGTCGGCGACCGCCTCGCGGCAGCGGCGGCTGGAGTTCTCCGTCTGGAACTCCAGCTCCACCCGCGGGTGCCGCTCCCGGAAGGCGACGACGCCCGCCGACATGAAGTGCCGCACCGTCGTGGCGCCGGTGGTGACCCGTACCGTGCCGCCCTCGCCCTCGCGCAGGTCGGCCAGCAGCCGCAGCGCCAGGTCCAGGCCGCCGAGCCCCTCCACCGCCGCCCGGTGCAGGATCCGCCCGGCCTGGGTCGGCAGTACGCCGCGCGGGCGGCGCTCCAACAGGGCCGAGCCCACCTCCCGTTCGAGGCGTTTGACGCGCTGGCTGACCGCTGACTGGGTGCAGCCCAGATCGCGGGCCACGGCGCTGAGATTGCCCGCCTCGCACACGGCGACGAAGGCACGGAGATCGTCGAGAGTCACCAACCCAAGCTATCTCTAGGGGGTTTGGAAGGAAACCCGAGGATTGACTTGGGTATCTGCGGGCGGCGAGGATCGAGGTACGGCCCAGGGGCGGCAACCCGGAACCGCGTATGGCCGTACGGTTCCGGGTGCCGACCCCGCCGCCCGTCCGGGACACCGGCTCAGACGCCGGCGCCCGCCTTCGCAGGGGAGGCCGGGGCCTGGCCCGGGGCCGCGCCGGACTCCGGTCCGCCGCGACGGGCCGCGCCCGCTGTCCGCCCGACGACCGCCAGGACCGCCACCCCGGCCACCAGCGCGGCCAGCCCGGAGATCAGGCTGATCCGCTCCAGGCCCATGACATGGGCGGCGCGCAGCGCGTGGGCGGTGCCGTCGGGGGCCTGGCGCAGGGCGGTGGCGAAGACCGTGCCCAGGACCGCGATGCCCAGGGCGTATCCCATCTGCCGGAAGGTGTTCACCGCTCCGCTGGCCATGCCGGCGCGCTGCGGCGGCGCCGAGCCCAGGGCCGCCGAGACCAGGACCGGCATGGCCATGCCGATGCCCAGACCGCTGATCACCAGGCCGGGCACCAGCGCCGGCCAGCTCGCGCCGTCGCCCTGCACCAGCAGCAGGACCAGGTGCACCAGAGCTCCGGCGCCCACCAGCAACAGGCCGATGCCCAGCGGGAGACGGGGAGCGGCGCGGTTGAGGGCCCGGCCGCCCAGCGCGCCCACCAGGAGCGTGGTCAGCGCCATCGGCAGCACGGCCAGACCGGCCGCCACCGGGCCGAGGCCCAGGATGTTCTGCGTCCACAGCCCCACGAACGTCAGGTACGGGAAGGCGGCGGCCTGAAGGAGCAGGGCCGCGGCCATCAGGACCGCGAAGGAGGGGCGGCGCAGCAGGGCCAGGTCCAGCAGCGGGTGCCGCACCCGCCGCTCGACCAGGACGAACGCGATCAGTGCGAGCAGCGCGGCGCACAGCGGGAGCAGCGCCCCCGCCGAGGTCCAGCCGTCCTCGCCGCCGCGGATCAGCCCGTACGTCAGCGCACCGGCGCACACCGTGAAGCAGGCGGCGCCCGGCCAGTCGATGCGCGCCGTGCGGTCGCCGTGCGACTCCTTGACGGTGCGCAGGGTGATCCACGCGGCCAGCGCGGTCAGCGGCAGGTTCACCAGGAAGATCGCCCGCCAGTCCAGGTACTGGGTCAGCACGCCGCCGAGGACGGGCCCCAGCGCCGCCGCCGCGCCGCTGGTGCCGCCCCAGACGCCGAAGGCCACGCCCCGGTCGCGGCCCTGGTACGTGGCCATCAGCAGCGGGGTGTTGGTCGCGAACATGGCCGCGGCGCCCACGCCCTGCACGGCGCGGGCCGCGATCAGCGTGCCCTGGTCGGGCGCCAGGCCGCACGCCAGCGAGGCCAGCGCGAAGACGGCCAGGCCGATCAGTGCCAGCCGGCGCCGCCCGAAGAGGTCCGCCGCCGAGCCGGCCACCATCAGCAGCGAGGCCAGCGCCAGCGCGTAGATGTCCATCACCCACTGAAGGGAGGTGAAGGACGCGTCCAGACTCTGCGCGATCTTGGGCAGGGCCGTGTTGACGATCGTCACATCGACGAGCAACAGGGCGTTGCCCAGGGCGATGGCGACCAGGGGCCACCACTTGCTCCGCATGAATTCCTCAATCTCTCCGTATGGTGTGGCGCCCCGCCCGCACTGATCGGCCGAGGCCAGGAGCCTGTGTCACACCCCGGCCGGGGTGTGACACAGGCTCCTGCTCCACGGTCCGCGACACCCGCCCACTGGGCACAGCCAGCCACCACTGGGCGGTGTAATCCGACACCGGCTAGCCTGACGTGGTGAAAACCGACGGCTTCGACGAGCTGGACCGCAGCCTGGTGCACGCCCTCCAACTCGACGGGCGGGCCCCCTTCAGCCGGATCGCCGAGGTCCTGGGCGTCTCGGACCAGACCGTCGCCCGCCGCTACACCCGGCTGCGCACCGCCGGGCTGATCAAGGTGCTGGGCCTGACCGACCCCTCGGCCCTGGGGGAGGTGGAGTGGCTCCTGCGGGTGCAGTGCTCGCCGGACGCGTCGGTGGCCGTCGCCGAGGCGCTGGCCCGGCGCTCGGACACCGCCTGGGTGAGCCTGATGTCGGGCGGTACGGAGGTCGCCGCGGTGTGCCGCGCCGCCAGCAGCCAGGACAGCGACGCGCTGCTGCTGCGCAAGCTGCCGCGCACGCCGCGGGTGACGGGCGTGACCGCGCACTGCGTGCTGCACGAGTTCTTCGGCGGGCGCGAGGGCCTGGTCAACAAGTCGGGGGCGCTCACCGAGGAGCAGGCGGCGCGGCTGTCCGGCCCCGCGGCGCAGGTCCCCCTGGAGCCGGTCTCGCTGACCGCCGCCGACCAGCGCCTCCTGGACGCGCTGGCGCTGGACGGGCGCACCGGCCTGGCCGACCTGGTCGCCGTCACCGGCTGGTCCCAGTCCACCGTCCGCCGCCGTCTGGCCGAGCTGCGCGCCAACG
The DNA here is from genome assembly GCF_058245575.1 of Streptomyces sp. UF-297. NCBI lineage: Bacteria > Bacillati > Actinomycetota > Actinomycetes > Kitasatosporales > Streptomycetaceae > Streptomyces > Streptomyces sp. UF-297. The sequence continues at coordinate 60,467 of NZ_JBSIBZ010000043.1, forward strand.
GGACCCTCTACTACGACGTCGAGTCCGACTGGCGGCTCTTCGGGCTGGGCATCATGGTCGCCCTGTGGCTCTCGGTGCCGCCCGCCGAACTGGCCGCCACCGGCGCGGCGTTGGCCGCCCACCCCGAGGTCGCCTTCGCCTGCGCGACCACCGGGCCGCACAACCTCTTCGCGTCCGTCGTCTGCCAGGACGTCCGCTCGCTCTACACGTATCTGAGCACCCGCGTCGCGGGCCTGCCCGCGGTCCGGCAGATGGAGACCTCGCCGATGATCCGCCGCGTCAAGGGAGCGGGGCCCATCGTCTCCAGCCCGCCCGCGGGGCGCTCCGGATGAGGCCCGTGCTGCCCCCGCCCCCGCTGGACCTGGCCAGGTCCTGGGTACGCTCCGCGCCCGGCACCCACATCTGGCTGCTGATCATCGGCATCACCAGCCTGGTCATCGCCTCGGCCACCGAAGGGCTGGAGCACTTCCTCCTCCACCGCACCAGCAGCAACATCCACGAGCTGACCCGGCACCCCCTGCAGTCCCTCCTCATCAGCGCCTTCTGGATCGAGAACCCCTCCTCCTTCCTCCTGTACGCCCTCTGCTTCGAGCTGATCCACGCCAACGCCGAACGCTGGCTGGGTACGTGGCGCTGGCTGCTGACCGTAGCCGTGGCCCACATCACCGCCACCCTCGCCAGCCAGGAACTCGTCCTCCTCGCCATCGAGGGCCACCACCTGCCCCGCTCGATGACCCACGTCGTCGACATCGGCGTCTCCTACGGCCTGGCAGCGGCAGCCGGCGTCCTGACCTACCGGCTGCCGCGGCCGTGGAACCACCTCTACCTGGTGGCCCTACTGGCCTTCTTCGGCTACCCCCTCCTCACCGGCGCCACCTTCACCGACTTCGGCCACGCCATCGCCCTCACCCTCGGCCTCGCCGCCTGGCCCCTGACCCCCGCGGCCCACGACCCAACTCCCGCACGTCCTCCGCAAGATCACTGATCCGCAGACTCATCGCGGACACCACGCGGTTGGTCGCATCCACCCGCCGGTCGACACTCGCCAGCCGCCGGTCGACGCCCTCGAGCCGTACGGAGATCCGCCGGATCACCGGCCCCAACTCCCGCAGCACCGGCCCGACGTCGGCCAGGCCGGATTCGACGTCGGTCAGCCGCCGGTCCAGCGAGCTGTAGGCGGGCTCCCACCCGCGCGTGGCCTCCTCGGAGTCCAGGAGGTACGTACGCACCTGCCGCGCAACTTCGCTGTCGCGAAGCAGCATGGCGATGTTGAGGATGGTGCGGCGGGTGTAGAGCGTCAGGTGCGCGCGCCCCTGTGGATAACTCTCGTTTGAAAGGGACAAGTTGTCCCTTTCAAAGCGCCGCAGGTCATCGCCTCGCAGCACCTGCAACCCGTTGCAGTTCAGCTCGGCGCGGTGCCGCTGTGCGACCTTCTTGACGGCCTCGCTGTGGACAACGAAGAAGTCCGCCACGACCTGTGTGGTGGCGTGAATCCCGTCGGGCAGCAAGGCGAGCGCCCGCACCTTGTCCAGGACCTCCACGCGGTCCATCACGCTGTCGCGCATCGAGCGCGACTCCAGCAATGCAGCTTCTGGTGGCATGTCTATGCCCCCCATTCGAACCTGAGCGGTTTGAAAGGTCCGCACCGGACCTTTCAACTGACTGCCCGTATCCAGGGCTCAGGAGCGGAGGCTGCTCACGGATGCCACGTACTCGTCTACCGGGACGGACCCGGCCACCACTGCTTCACGAACTCTCGTCGTCTCGAACTCCAGTTGCCTCCACGCATGGTGGGCAACGAGCCGAAAAACATACCGTTACTGGCGGCAGGCCGGTCGGTATCCGAACAGGCAAGGTCAGAGCCCGAACAGTCGCTCCAGGACAACGGCGATCCCGTCCTGCTCATTGGAGGTCGTGATCTCGTCGGCGACGGACTTCAGTTCGGGGTGGGCGTTGGCCATGGCTACGCCGTGGGAGGACCAGGCGAACATGGGGACGTCGTTGGGCATGTCGCCGAAGGCGATGGTGTCGGCGGCGGTGACGCCCAGGCGGCGGGCGGCCAGGGAGAGGCCGGTGGCCTTGGAGAGGCCCAGGGGGAGGAGTTCGACGATGCCCTCACCGGCCATGGTGACGCCCACCAGGTCGCCGGCCACCTCGCGGGCGACCCGGGCCAGCCCGTCGTCGCCGAGGCCCGGGTGCTGGAGGTAGAGCTTGTTGATGGGGGCGGCCCACAGATCGCTGGGGTCCTTGATCATGACGTTGGGGAGCGGGCCCTCCTGGATGCGGTAGCCAGGGCCGACCAGGACCTCGCCCTCCAGGCCGTCCCGGCTCGCGGCCAGGTACAGCGGGCCGATCTCCGCCTCGATCTTGGACAGGGCCAGCCCGGCGAGCTGCCGGTCCAGCGTCACCGACGTCAGCAGCCGGTGCTCACCGGCGTGGTAGACCTGCGCGCCCTGCCCGCACACCGCCAGGCCCTGGTAGTCCAGGGCGTCCAGGATGTGCCGGGTCCAGGGCACGGCCCGGCCGGTGACGACGATGTGCGCCGCGCCCGCCGCGGTGGCCGCGGCGAGCGCCTGGCGCGTGCGCTCGGAGACGGACTCGTCGTGACGCAGCAGCGTCCCGTCCAGGTCCGTGGCGATGAGCTTGTACGGCAACGACGAGCCGGCGGAGGTCACTTGGCGACGGGCTCCAGTACCTCACGGCCGCCCAGGTAGGGGCGGAGCATTTCGGGGACGCGTACCGAGCCGTCCGCCTGCTGGTGGTTCTCGAAGAGCGCCACGATCGTGCGCGGCACCGCGCACAGCGTGCCGTTCAGCGTCGCCAGCGGCCGCACCTTCTGCTTGCCCTCGACGTCCTCCCGCAGGCGCACCGACAGGCGGCGGGCCTGGAACTCGTCGCAGTTGGAGGCGCTGGTCAGCTCGCGGTACTTGCCCTGGGTGGGGATCCACGCCTCGCAGTCGAACTTGCGCGAGGCGGAGGCGCCCAGGTCACCGGTGGCCACATCGATCACCTGGAAGGGCAGCTCCAGGCCGGTCAGCCACTGCTTCTCCCACTCCAGTAGGCGCCGGTGCTCGGCCTCGGCGTCCTCCGGCGCGACGTAGGAGAACATCTCCACCTTGTCGAACTGGTGCACCCGGAAGATGCCGCGGGTGTCCTTGCCGTACGTGCCGGCCTCGCGGCGGAAGCACGGCGAGAAGCCCGCGTAGCGCAGCGGCAGCTTCGCCCCGTCGATGATCTCGTCCATGTGGTACGCGGCGAGCGGGACCTCGGAGGTGCCGACCAGGTAGTAGTCGTCCTTCTCCAGGTGGTAGACGTTCTCCGCGGCCTGGCCGAGGAAGCCGGTGCCCTCCATGGCCTGCGGGCGCACCAGCGCGGGGGTCAGCATCGGGATGAACCCGGCCTCGGTGGCCTGCGCGATGGCGGCGTTGACCAGCGCCAGCTCCAGCAGGGCGCCGACGCCGGTGAGGTAGTAGAAGCGCGAGCCGGAGACCTTGGCGGCGCGCTCGACGTCGATGGCGCCCAGCGCCTGGCCGATCTCCAGGTGGTCCTTGGGCGTGAAGCCCTCGGCCTCGAAGTCGCGGACGGTGCCGATCGTCTCCAGGACCGTGAAGTCCTCCTCGCCGCCGACGGGCACGTCGGGGTGGACGAGGTTGCCGAGCCGGCGCAGCAGCGCCTGGGTCTCTTCATTGGCCTCGTCCTGGGCGGCGTCGGCGGCCTTGACGGCGGCGGACAGCTCGCCGGCCTTCTTCAGCAGCTCGGCCTTCTCCTCGCCGGAGGCCTTGGGGATGAGCTTGCCGAGCGACTTCTGCTCGTTGCGCAGTTCGTCGAAGCGGACGCTGGAGGACCTGCGCCGCTCGTCGGCGGAGAGGAGTGCGTCGACGAGCGCGACGTCCTCTCCACGGGCGCGCTGGGAGGCGCGCACACGGTCGGGGTCCTCACGGAGCAGGCGAAGGTCAATCACCCCACCAGGCTACCGGGCCCGGCCTCGGCCCTCGACGCGATATTCCCGCGCGTGTCGCTTTGTCCGTTTTAGGGTTGTTTATTCCTGAAACGGGAAAGCCGCGAATAAGGCGTCAAGGAATTCCCGGGCATTCCCCGTTATGACGTATTCGCGGCATCCGTGCTGACCGATCCGCCTTGTGGACAACGGGAGTTGGGGAGGGCCCCAAGTGCCGGTTGTCCACAGGGGTGGGAATGCCTGTCCACCTTATCCACAGGCTGTGCGCGAGATCTGTGGAAGTCGGAAGTGATCGTTCCGTATAGCTGTCGCCGGACTATGGATTCCCGGGGCAAACCCACCCCACGCACTCTTTCGTGTGGGATTACCTCGCCCTAAAGGATGGGTCGCCCCAATTGTGCTGACGCGGGCCGGGGTTGGGCGCTGTGGACGACCGGGGGGTCGGTAGACGGATTTGTCGACTCCGGCGATGCCCTGTGTCGACTTATCCCCAGGTCGAGAACGACCCCTGTGGATAACTTTGTGGACAGCGCTGTGGGTAACCCTGTGGGCAACGCGGAACCCCCAGGTCGGGGCGGAGCGGCGCCCGCTCAGCCCCGGCCGTCCAGGCAACGGGTCAGCCAGTCCGACGCCTCCGTGAAGGCGTGGTCGGTGGTGTCGGGCCGTACGCTCGCCGCCACCTGGTCCGCACGCGGGTACGACCCCAGGAAACGCACTCCACGGCAGATCCGCTTCAGCCCCATCAGCACCTCGCCGACCCGGCGGTCGGTGATGTGCCCCTCGCAGTCCACCGAGAAGCAGTAGCGGCCGATGCCCTCACCGGTCGGCCGCGACTCGATGCGCATCATGTTGACCCCGCGCGCCGCGAACTCCTGCAGCAGCTCCAGCAGCGCACCGGGGTGGTCCTCGCGCAGCCACAGCACCACCGAGGTCTTGTCCGCCCCGGTACGCGCCGCGGGCCGGGCAGGGCGCCCCACCAGCACGAACCGGGTGGCCGCGTTCTGCGCGTCGTGGATGTCGCTGACCAGCGGCTCAAGTCCGTACGTCGCCGCCGCGAACTCGCCCGCGAACGCGCCGTCGTAGCGCCCCTCCTGCACCAGCCGCGCCCCGTCCGCGTTCGAGGCCGCCGACTCCCAGACCGCCTCGGGCAGCTGGGCCGCCAGCCACTTGCGCACCTGCGGCTGCGCCACCGGGTGGCCGGTGACCGTCTTCACGTCCGAGAGCTTCGTGCCCGGCCGCACCAGCAGCGCGAAGGCGATCGGCAGCAGCACCTCGCGGTAGATCATCAGCGGTTCGCCGGAGGCGAGTTCGTCGACGGTGGTGGTCACCCCGCCCTCGACGGAGTTCTCGATCGGTACGAACGCGCCACCCGCCTCGCCGGCCCGTACGGCGTCCAGTGCGGCCGGCACGGAGACCATCGGCAGCAGCTCGCGGGTGGCCGCCTCGGGCAGGGTGTGCAGAGCGGCCTCGGTGAAGGTGCCCTGGGGCCCGAGATAGGTGTAGCGGCTGGCCGACATGGAGTACTCCCTCGCAGGTGCAGCGGAACGCCTCACGGTACCGGTGCCCGCCGTGCCCCGTAGAGCCCAGGGGAGAGAGCCTGTTGGACACGGGCTCCGGGCCCCACGGGCGGAGCTCAGCCCTCCATCAGCGGCTGTCCCACATAACCGCCCGGCAGCGCCGCGGGCGGCACCGCGAACAGCCCGCTCGCCTCGTGCCGCAGGAACGGCGAGAGCGCGTCCCCCCGGTCCAGCTTGCGCTGGATCTGGGTGAAGGCCCGCAGCGGGTCCGCCTGCCAGCACACGAACAGCAGCCCGGCGTCCGGAGCGCCGTCGTCCCGGAACCCGTCGTGGAAGGAGAAGGGCCGGCGCAGCATCGCGGCCCCCTGGTTGGACTCGGGCGCCGCGATCCGCGCATGCGCGTCCGAGGGGATCACCGGCAGCCCGTTGGCCCCGGTCCGCTCCAGGTCCATGGGGGTGGTCTCGCTGCCGCCGGTCAGCGGCGCGCCGTCGGCCTTGCGCCGCCCGATGACCTTCTCCTGGCGCGTCAGGGACAGCTTCTCCCAGTCGTCCAGCAGCATCCGGATGCGCCGCACCACGGCATAGGAGCCGCCGCGCATCCAGGCGTGCGCGCCCGAGCCCGCGTCCCGCCCGACGAAGATCCGCTCGTCGAAGTCCTTGTCGGCGGGCTTGGGGTTGTTGGTGCCGTCGACCTGGCCCATCAGATTGCGCGCGGTCATCGGGCGCTCGGTGGCGCCGGGCGTGCGGTTGAAGCCGTTCATCTGCCAGCGCAGGCGCGCGGTGCCGCCCGCGTCCTTGTGCAGGGCGCGCAGCGCGTGGAAGGCGACCAGCGCGTCGTCCGCGCCGATCTGGATCCACAGGTCGCCGTTGCTGCGCCCGGCGTCCAGCGCGTCGGCGGAGAAGTCCGGCAGCGGGTCCAGCTGTACGGGGCGCCGCTCGGCCAGGCCCGTACGGTCGAAGAAGGAGTGGCCCAGGCCGAAGGTGACGGTCAGCGAGGAGGGGCCCGCGTCCAGGGCGACGGCGGTGTCGGCGTCGGGCGCGCGCCCGGCCATCAGCTCCTCGGCCGTCCTGGACCAGCGGCGCAGCAGGGCGGCGGCCGCCTTGCGGTCCGCGCCCGGCGCCAGGTCGAAGGCGGCGAGGTGGCCGCGGGCCTGCAGCGGGGTGGTGATGCCCGCCTGGTGGCGTACCCGCTCCTGGCGGAAGGCGACCTCGGTGGCGCCGATGGAGGTCAGGGCGGCGGGCGCCTCGTCCTGGGCGGCGGCCATGCCGATCGCGCCGCCGGCCCCGCCGGCCACTAGGCCCGCCGCGCCCGCGGCGCCGACGGTGCCCAGCAGCCGCCGCCGGGACAGCTCCAGATGCGCCGGCGCGCCGCCGTCCGCCTGCTCCTGCCGCGCGGAACCCGCGTCCCCGGCGGGCTTCTTGGCGCTCTTGCCGGAGGGCTTGCCGGAGGACTTCACTGTCTCGGTCATCAGTCGATCTTCACGTTCTGGGTCTCGGTGACCTGGTCGATGTCGGAGGTCCGTACGAGCAGCGAGAGCTGCCACTGCCCGGCCACCGGGAGCTGCACCCCGCTCGCGCTCCAGTGGCCCTCGCTGGTGCGCTCGGGGGTGACGTGCAGCGGGCCGATGCCCTTGTCCTTGAGGGTGAAGGAGACCTTCACCTCGGGGACGTCCATGGCCTTGCCGCTGGGGTCGGAGACGCGCAGCCGCAGGGAGTTGGCGCCGGTGCTGCGCCCGGGGTCCAGGTCCAGGCGGGCGGTGCCCTTGCCGCGCGCGCCGCCGGTGTCGAAGGGCACCGTCAGCACCACGGGCTGGCCCGTGCCGGCGGAGGTGCCCTGGCCGCCGGCGCGCACCGCCTCCTCCGTACGGGCGGGTTCGGTGGAGGTGAGCACGGTGGTCACGGCCAGCAGGACCACGGCGATCGCCGTCTCCGCCAGGACCGAGCGCCGCAGCCCCGCGCGCTCGGGGTCCGCGTCGCGGATGCGTTTCTTGCGGGCGGTGGCCAGCGCGGCGCGCTGGCGGGCCAGCTGGGCGGCGCGGTCCGGGTCGTCGGGGACGGTGACCGGCTCCTGGGCGCCGTCCTCGTCCTGACGTTCCCGCTGTTCCTGCGTGTCCTCCAGTACGGCGGCGGCCTCCGCCTCCGGAGCCCGCCCCTCGCTCAGCCGCAGCGCCCAGCGCCGGGAGAACCAGGCGACGCCGACCAGCACCACGACCAGGGCCGCCTTGAGCAGCAGCAGCCGCCCGTAGGAGGTGTCGGTCAGGGCCTTGAAGGAGCCGACCTGGCGCCAGGACTGGTAGATCCCGGTGAGCACGAGGACGACGACGGAGCCGAACGCCAGGCGCGAGAAGCGCTGTACGGCCGCGCGCTCCAGGACCGGCCCCCGGTAGAGGGAGACCAGCAGCGCGGCCAGACCGCCCAGCCAGCAGGCGACGGCCAGCAGGTGCAGCACGTCCACCGGCATCGCGATGCCGCTCTGCAACCCGGTCGAGGCGTGCTCGGCCATCGCCCAGGTCGCGGCCATCCCGATGGCGACGATCACGCCGCCGACGGCGAGCCCGAAGGTCAGGTCCTTGCGCCGCTTGTCGTTGTCCGCGGTGTCCCCGTCGCCCTCCTGAGGGCCGGTGGCACGGGCGTACGCGCCGAAGAGCACCGACACGAACAGCGCCGCCGCCGCGAGCAGCAGCAGCCGCGAGATGAGCGCCGCGCCCGGTTTGGTCTGGAGCACCTCGCCCAGCCCGCCCAGGTCGAAGGCGTCGGCGAGGTCGCCGGAGCCGGTGTAGGGCGCGCGCAGCAGGAGCATGACGATGGTGGCGCCGGTCAGTACGGCCCAGCCCTGGACGACCAGGCGCTGCACGGACCGTACGCGCGCCGCGGCGGGCCGGCACAGCAGCACGAACGCCGCGCCGCCTACCAGCACCACATAGGAGGCGTAGGCCAGGTAGCGGGCGAAGCCGTACAGGCCGCCCACCACCCCGCCGCCGGCCTCCTGCTGGGGCAGCGGCGCCGAGGTCTTGGAGGGGGCGCCGAGGGAGAAGGTGAAGGCGCCGGAGACCGGGTGGCTGTCGGCGGAGACGGCCTGCCAGGCCACGGTGTAGGTGCCGTCGGCGAGGCCGGGGGGCAGCCCGGTCCCGTACTTGACGGTCCCGCCGCTGCACAGGTCGCGCAGCTTGCCGCGGTCCACGCGCTTGCCCTGCGGGTCCAGCACCCGGATCGAGTCGTCGCCCATCGCGACGCCCTCGGAGAAGCTGAGCGTGACCTGCTCGGGGGCGCGCTGCACCACCGACCCCTGCGCCGGGGTGCTCTCGGTCAGCGCCGCGTGCGCGAACGCCGGTGCGGCGCCGCCCAGGAGCGCGCCGAACAGCGCCGCGGCGAGCACCAGCAGGCGCAGCGCGGCACACCGGCGCGGCAGCCGGGCGCGGGGGACGGTGGTGGTCATGGCGGTGGCCCTTCTACTTCTTCGCGTCGTGGTCCGCGCCGTGCTGCATGCCGTGGTCCGCGCCGCCCTTGGCGCCGTGGTCCATGCCGCCCTGCGCACCGTGGTCCATGCCGCCCTTGGCGTCCTTGCCACCGCCCTTGGGGCTGTACGTGGCGGCCTTGACCGGGAGTTCGACCTTGATGGGCCCGGACTTCTCAAAGCGCAGCTCTATGGAGACCTTGCCGCCCTCGGCCGGCTTCTCCTTCAGCTTCATGAACATCAGGTGGTTGCCGCCGCTGGCCAGCTTCAGCTCCCCATTGGCGGGCACGTCCAGCGACTTGACCTCCTGCATCTTGTTGCCGACGGTCTCGTGGATGGTCACCTCGTCGGAGATGTCGCTGGTGACGGAGGTGAGCTTGTCGGCGGCGGCGCCGGAGTTCTTGATGTCCAGGAAGCCGGCCGCCATGCCCTGCGAGACGGGTGCGGGCATGTAGGCGCCGGACACCTTCAGTTCGGGGGCGTCGTCGTTGCCGCAGCCCGCGAGGGCGAAGGAGGCGGTCAGGGCGAGGGCGGCGGCGAGGGTGGTGCGGCGGTTCACGGGTTCTGTCCCTTGATGATCTTCGGAAGTGCGTTGGTGTAGTTGTCGGCGGTGGCGTCCTGCATGCCCATCCAGTGGACCTTGTCGTCCTTGGGGGAGGTCATCAGGACCTGGGCGCCGTGCGTGGAGACGACATCGCCGTTCTTCTTCTTGACCGGCTTCTCGATGCCGATGTTCACGCTGGCGGCGCCGGCCTGGATGGTGTCGAACTTGCCGGTCAGCCCGACGAAGTTCTTGTTGATGCCGCCCAGCCACTTCTTGAGCGCCTGGGGGGTGTCGCGCTCGGGGTCGGAGGTCACGAAGACGACGCGCATGTCGTCCTGCTGGTCCTTGGGCAGCTGCTTGACCGCCACCGCGATGTTGGCCATCGTCAGCGGGCACACGTCCGGGCAGTGGGTGTAACCGAAGTAGATCAGGGTCGGGTGGCCCTTGGTCTTCTCGATCAGGTCGTACTTCTTGCCGTCGGAGTCGGTCAGGACCAGGTCCGGCTTCTCCTTGGGCGCGTCGAGCGTGATGATCGGCTTGGCCTGGGTGCCGCCGTTGACGGTGGCGGCGGGCTTCTCGCCGCCGCTGCCGCAGGCGGTCATCGTGAGGGCCGCGGCCGCCGCGAGGGCGGCCGCGAACAGGTTCCTTCTACGCATTGCAGATATGTCCCGTGGTTCGGTGGTCCGAGGGGGCGGAGTACGGGGCGCTGATCAGACGCTGCGCCGCCGTCCGGCGAACACGCCGAACGCGACTCCGATGATGCCGACGACGATCCCGATGACGGCCAGGATGCGCGCCGTGGCGTCGCTGTCGTCGTCCACGGCCTTGGCTGTGTCGTCGCCGACCTCGCCCGCGGCGGTGTTCTTGCCGTCCTTGTCGCCCGCCGCCGCGTCGTGCCCGTCGCCCTTGGCCGCGGTGAGTTTGAGCACCGGCGCCGGGTTCTCCGGCTCGGGCCCGCCCTCCTTGGCGGGCTCGATCCAGCGCACGACGTCCTTGTTGTCGTAGGTCTGCAGCGCCTTGAAGACCATCTGGTCGGCGTTCTCGGGCAGTTTGCCCACCGAGACCGGGAACTGCTGGAACTGCCCCGGTCCGATCTTGCCGCCGTCAGCGGTCCAAGTGATCTTGGTGACCGCCTCGTTGATCTTCTCGCCGTGCATCTCGATGGGCTTGTCGAGCTTGGACTTGGCGACCTCGATCTTCCAGCCCGGCACCGGCGCCGGCATCACCGACGCCAGCGGCTGGTCGGCGGGCAGGCTGACCTCCAGCTTCACCGTGGAGGCGGCGTCGCGCTCATTGGGGACCTTGAAGTTGATCGTCGCGAAGCCGCCCTTGGGGGCGTCGCCCGGCTGCACGCTGACGTGCGCGAAGGCGGGCCCGGCCAGCAGCAGCACCCCGCCCGCAGCGGCGGCGGCGACCACCGGGAGACGGCGGACGGTACGGGGCAGACGGCGGCGCCCTGGGGCGGAGACGGGGACGGGCTCGGGGGACATGGCGGATGACATGGCTGAGAACACTCCACAGGCAGGAGGAACGGGGCGGTGGGTCGGCGCGCGTGCGGTGACGGCGCGAGAGCCCACCCCACTCCTGCGGGGCGTGCTTCGCGTGGCGTCAGGCCGCGAAGGCGAGGGCGGGCGGGCCCCGCCTGATCACACTGTGCTGGAGCGCGAGTTCCCGCGGGCGGGCTTGCTCGTACGCGTCCGAAAGCAGGCCCCTGGGGGTGGCGCCGAGCGCCGCCAGCAGACCGGCGCACAGGGCGCCCACGAGCGCCAGGGCGCCGCGCAGCGCACCGATGAGGGCGCTCGCCGCGGCCTCGGCCTCGCGCGCCGCGGGCGCCGAGAGGCGTACGAGGCGCCACAGCGCGGCCTCACCGCGGCGCAGCAGCCACCCGGCGGCCAGCGCCGCGAGCAGGTGCGCCAGCAGCATCGGCAGCGACGGCAGCAGCCCGTACAGCAACTGCAGCGCCCCGCCCGGGCGGGCGCCCGCGTGCCCGCCGGCGTACGGCCCGAGCGCGGAGGCGTGCACGATGCGCCGCGCCTGGTCGGCGTCCAGACGCACCGCGTCCAGGCCGCAGGTGACGGTGCGGGCGAAGGCGATCGCCGCCTGGTCGCTGAGGTGGGCCGTGCCCTGCGGCAGCGGCGGCGCGGAGCCGTGCTGGCCGACGGCGAAGAGGGAGTGCAGGGCGAGCTGGCCCGCGGCCAGCGCCGCGGCGATACCCGGCAGCGAGCGCTCCCGCCCGGCCAGCGGCACCGCGAGTGCGAACACCACCGCGCAGCCCACGCCCAGCGTCCACAGCGGGACGGCGGCACAGGAGCCGGCCATGTGCCCGGCCGCGGACAGCGCGACACAGACCGCGGTGAAGACCGCGGCCCTCAGCAGCCGCAGATCGGCGGCGGCGCGCGCTACAGGGGCGGACGGGGCAGACATGGCGGCGCCATCATCCCACTGCCCTTACCTCCCTCATACGGCAGGGCTCCCGTCCGACTGGTCCGCTACGTCCGGTACGCCCCGTCGCGCGCCCGCCACGGGCCAATACACCGGCGTACTCCCATCCCGCATCCGCCGAATGAGCGGTGTCACGTCACGGGCACGCTTACGGACCATGGTGGGCGGCAATACGTATCGGTATGTCGAGCCGTGGCCTGGAGGCTTAAGCGATGAGCATCTGGTGGTCCCTCCATCTGCGGCGTGAGGCTGCGAGCGTGCCGCTCGCCCGACGGCTCCTGCTGGGGACGATGGAGACGGCCGGTGTCGATCCGGACATCTCCCACGACCTGTCGGTGGCCCTGACCGAAGCGTGTGCCAACGCCGTCGAACACGGCGGTGACGCCGCGACGGCGGACTACCGGGTCACCGCCTTCATCAACGGCGACACCTGTCGCATCGAAGTGACGGACTCCGGCCCCGGCCTGCCCGCCCACCCGGAACATCCCACGCCGCTACCGAACCCGGCAGCCCCCGCACCGGCTCATTCCGAGCACGGCCGGGGGCTTTTCCTGATCGAGGCCCTGACCGACCATGTCCGCTACCGCAACCGCAGAGGGCGCCGCGGCACGGTCGTCAGCTTCGACAAGATCCTCAAATGGAGAGAGGACGCCCCGTTGATGGCGTCCTGAACACACCCGGCGGTGCCGCAGCGGGGCCCATCGACGCGCTCGCTGCTCCCCTCCGGCAGCGCGGTCTCGCAGCGGGAGGTCATCCCCCGCGGCGTCCCCTTCGCTGCGAGACCGGCGTGCGTCAGCATTAACGCGAAGTTGCTCGTGTTAATGCGTTCCGGACAATACTTGGCGCGAACCAGCACTGCAATACGGGCCTGTTTCCGTGCCCGTTCTGGTAGCGGTGTCCGCTTGGTGCGGTGTCGTACGGTGCCGTCATGAGCCAAGCGCAGCGACCCCCGGGAGGCACGCGCCCGGGAGGGCGTACCGCACGCACCCGCGCAGCGGTCCTGGCAGCCGTCTTCGAAGAGCTGGGCAATGGCGACTACGGCGCTCTGACCATGGAAAAGGTCGCCCAGCGGGCCGGTGTCCACCTCGCGACGGTCTACCGCAGATGGCGCTCGGTGGAGGGGCTGGTCTGCGATCTGCTCGTCGACCGGAGCACCGCCATCCCGCTGCCGGACTCCGGATCGCTGCACCAGGACCTGCGCCTGCTGGCGCGCGCCATCGCCGCCTTCTACAGCGAACCGCGCCATCGCGCCATGATCGAGGCGATGGTCTCGGCGGCGGCCCGCAATCCCCTGGCGGCCCAGGTCCTGCACGACTTCTTCGTCGAGCGGCTGCGCAAGGCCGGGGAACTGGTGGAGCGCGCGGTGCGCCGGCGCGAAGTGCCCGCCGACACCGACCCGGACGAGACCGTGGCCGCTCTCGGCGCGCCCTTCTACTACCGCCTCCTGATCGCCCGCCGCCCCGTCGACATGGCCCTGGCGGAGTCCGCCGCCACCGCCACCTGGGCGGCCGCGCGGGCCGGCGCCTTCCCCCGTACGCGCACGGGGCCCGCGGGGGAGTCGGCGCGGCCGCGCAACGCCGACGGCCGGTGACCCGCCGCGGCGGATCACCGGCCGTGCCACTGGAGCCGTCGCGGCTCGGGCCTTCGGGCGTCAGCCCTTCAGGCGGGCCATCCACGCCTCGACGTCGGTGGAGGTGCGGGGCAGGGCGGCGGACAGATTGCGGTTGCCGTCCTCGGTGACCAGGATGTCGTCCTCGATGCGC
>NZ_JBSIBZ010000044.1:0-73825 GCF_058245575.1 Streptomyces sp. UF-297
GATCCGCCCCATGCGGATTCGGGCCAACGGTGTGCTCGGCGGGCTGCCGGGGCTGCCCGGGCTGCGGTCGGCGGGCTCAGAGGGTTCAGAGGGTGAGGTCCCACTGGTTGGCGTCGTGGTCGAAGCCCGGCTTCACCTCGACCTCAAGGTTCTTGGCGCCGGCCGGGACCTCGAAGCCGAAGTCGGCGGAGGCGGTCTTGCCGGGCTGGACGGTGCCGCTGAAGCCGGCGCCCAGCTTGCCGTCGTAGATCGTCTCGGCGGTCTTGCCGTCCGAGCCGGTGCGCGCGCTGACGGTGACCAGGGCGCCCTCGATCTTCTCGCTGCCCTTGTTGTCGAGCTTGACGGTGACCTTGAAGGACTTGGTGGTCTTCTTCTCGCCGAGGTCGAGGTCGGAGGTGTAGGGCGCGGGCTTGGAGACGGTGACGTTCAGGCCGGTGTCGTAGGCGGCGGCGCCGCCGGCCTTGTAGGCCTTGCCGCCGTCCTTCTTGGCGGAGGGGTCCTTGGGCTGGGCGGAGGAGGTCTTGAGCTGCTTGTCGATCTCCTCGCCGACCTTCTTCACCGCGGTGAAGGTGATGACCGCGCCGACCACGGACAGGATCAGCGAGACCAGGCCGAGGACCGCGCCCACGGTGGCCATGCCCTTGTTGGTGGCCTGGCCGCGCTTGGCCCGGCCGCGGCCGGAGAAGCCGAAGACCAGCGCCAGGATGCCGAGGATGCCCGCCAGCCAGAACAGCAGCGGGATCAGTCCGCTGAGCGCGCCGATGAGGCCGAGGACCAGGGCGGCTATGCCCAGACCGTTACGGGCCGCCTGGTGGCCGTGCCCGCCCGCCGGAGCCTGCGGGCCGTGCGGGTACTGCATCTGCTGAGACATGGGAGGAGGGCCCCTTCCGGGCACGGGATCGAAATCCTGTTGTAGCGACGGGTCAATAAGAACAGAGCCTGTGAACCGAGTCAACATGGTTCACAGGGAATGAGTGATTCACGTTGTGAAGGCCCCGATCCAGTGCATGTGGGTATGCTCGGCGCCACACCAGCGCGGGGAAACGGACGGGAGCCAGTCAGGTGCCGGAGAACGCAACACCGGACAACGCAAGCCCGGACAGCACGCCGGACCAGGCCGCACCGGGCGGCCCGGCGCCGGACGCCGCGACCGAGGTGACGGCCGCCGGGATCGCCCGCCTGGCCGGGGTGGGCCGGGCCGCGGTCAGCAACTGGCGGCGCCGCCACGCCGACTTCCCCAAGCCCGTCGGCGGCACCGAGACCAGCCCCGCCTTCGCGCTCGGCGAGGTCGAGCAGTGGCTGCGCGCCCAGGGCAAACTCGCCGAGGTCCCGCTGCGCGAACGCGTCTGGCAGCACCTGGTGGGCCACCCCGCGGGCGCCGCCACGGCCCTGCGCCACGCCGGTGCCCTGCTCCTGCTCGTCCGCGACCGGCCCGCCGCCTGGCGCCAGTTGAGCCGCGCCGCCCACGACGTCGAACTCACCGGGCTGCTGCCCCCGGCCCTGGACTCCGTCCTGACCGCGCGGCTCGGCCCGCACCACCCCGTGCACGGCCTGACCCGCCAGGACCTGGCCCCCTCCGCCGCGCTCGTACGGGCCGCCGCCGAGCTCGCCGACCGGGCGGACGGCGCCCGCGAGGCGTACGAGTTCCTCCTGGGCCGCCACCTGGACGCCAACCCCCGCCAGTACACCCTCACCCCGCCCGGCCCCGCCGAGCTGATGGCCGCGCTGGCCGGGCCCGCGCACACCGTCCTGGACCCCGCGTGCGGCACCGGCAGCCTGCTGCGCGCCGCCCACGGGGAGCAGCCGGACGAGCGGCAGCCGCACGAGGAGCCGCCCGCCGCCGAAGCGCCCGCCACCGGCGCCCGCGCGCTCTACGGCCAGGAGGCCGACCCCGACCTGGCCGCGCTCACCGCCCTGCGCCTGGCCCTGGCCGCCCCCGACGCCCAGGTACGGGTGCGCACCGCCGACACCCTGCGCGCCGACGCCTTCCCCGAGCTGGCGGCGGACGCCGTACTGGCCCACCCGCCCTTCAACGAGCGCAACTGGGGCCACGACGAGCTGGCCTACGACCCCCGCTGGGAGTACGGCTTCCCCGCCCGCACCGAATCCGAGCTGGCCTGGGTCCAGCACGCGCTGGCCCGGCTGCGCGAGGGCGGCACCGCCGTCCTGCTGATGCCGCCCGCCGCCGCCTCCCGCCGCTCGGGCCGCCGCATCCGCGCCGACCTGCTGCGCCGCGGCGCGCTGCGCGCCGTCATCGCACTGCCCGCCGGAGCCGCCCCGCCCTACGGCATCCCCCTGCACCTGTGGATCCTGCGCAAGCCGGGCGCCGCCGCCCCGCCCGCCCCGCACCTGCTGGTCGTCGACACCGCCGGCTCCCAGCAACCGGGCGCCGCCGGGGCGGCGGGCCGCGACAAGCCGGACTGGCAGGCCGTACGCGACACCGCCTTCGAGGCCTGGCAGGACTTCGACCGCACCGGCGGCGTCGAGGAACTGCCCGGCGTACGGCGCTCCCTGGCCGCCATCGACCTCCTGGACGACGACGTCGACCTCGCCCCCGCCCGGCACCTGCCGCCGCCCGCCGCGGCCGGCGGCCCCGCCGAACTCGCCCGGGTGCGCGAGCGGCTGACCGACACCCTGGCCCGTACGACCGAACTCGCCCCGCTCGCCGGGCCCGCGCCCGCCGCGCCGCACACCCCGGCCCGCTGGCCGCTGACCACGGTCGGCGAACTCGCCCGCGGCGGCGCCCTGTTGCTGCGCGCCGGCGGCCCCGGGACCGCCGCCGGGCGCGGCGCCCCCGCAGTCCTCACCGAGCACGACGTCATCGCGGGCACCGCGCCCTCCGGCTCGCTGCCCGAGTCCCCGGCCGCCGGCCCCGCCGAGGAGCCCGTGCTCGTCGCGGCCGGTGACGTGGTCGTGCCGGTCCTGGGCGGCGGCGCCATCGCCCGCGTCGTCGACGAGACCACCGGCGGCGCCGCGCTGGGCCGCAACCTCTTCCTGCTGCGCCCCGACCCCGCCGCCCTGGACGCCTGGTTCCTCGCCGGATTCCTGCGCGGCACCGCCAACAACCGCCAGGCCAGCAGCTACGCCTCCACCGCCACCCGGCTCGACGTGCGCCGCCTCCAGCTGCCCCGGCTGCCGCTGGCCGAACAGCGCCGCTACGGGCGGCGCTTTCGCGACCTGGCCGCCTTCGAGGAGCAACTGCGCCTCGCCGCCCGGCTCGGCGAGCAGCTCGTACAGGGTCTGTACGACGGGCTGACGGACGGGACGGTGACGCCGCAGTGACACCGGGCGGGCGGGGGAGGGCCTGACCCCGGGCGGCGGCCCCGGAAAGGTTTTCGATCAGGGCAGGAATTCTGTACAACCACGGCCGTGCTGTCAGTGTCGGTATATACGCTCGAAAGCACGTACCCGTCGCGTACACCGGCGCGCCTCACTCCAGGAGCAGCAATGCACGGCCCCGCCCAGGCCCCGCCGCACCGTCCCCCCTCCCAGGCGACGGCCGTCGTGCTGCGGGTGGTCTTCGTGGCCGTGGCCGTGCTCAGCCTCGGCTTCCTGGCCTGGGTGGCGCTGCTGCGCGCCGCCACCGTGCAGCGCCGCCCGCTGGGCTGGTGGGTCTTCGGCGCGGACCTTCTCCTCGTGCTCGTCCTCATCGCCGTGGGCGGCAGCCTTCCCGAGAACGACTGGCGCACCAACACCAGCGTGGTGGTGCTGCTGCTCCAGATACCCGCCGCCGTCGCGTACTACCTCGTCGTCGACCTCAAGGCGGCGGCGCGGCACACGGCTCGGGCTTGGACGCCCTACCCGGCGCCCGCCGCCGCGCCCTCGTACTCCCCGCAGATGACCGCGCCCTACGCCCCTCCGATGGCGCAGACCCGCCCGGCGCACTTCGGCGACCCGCGGCCCGGCACCTACCCCGCGCAGCCCGAGCCGCCCGGTGCCTATGCCGCGCAGCCCGAGCCGCCCGGCAGCTATCCCGCGCAGACCGAGCCGCCCGCCGGATACGGCTACCCCCCGCCCCAGCCCCACCCGCAGCCCGGCCACCCGCAGCGCATCGACCGCGTGCGCGCCGAGCTGGACGAGCTCAGCGACTACCTCCGCAAGGAGGACGGCAGGTGAACGGCCGCGTCGTCGCCGAGCGCTATGAACTGTCCGCGCTGCTCGGCCAGGGCGGCATGGGCCAGGTCTGGATCGCCTACGACCGCCGCCTGGACCGCCGCGTCGGCGTCAAACTCCTGCGCCCCGACCGGGTGTCGGGCTCCCCGGACGCCGAGGAGATGCGCCGCCGCTTCGTGCGCGAGTGCCGGGTCACCGCCCAGGTCGACCACCCCGGCCTGGTCACCGTCCACGACGCGGGCAGCGACGGCGAGGACCTCTTCCTGGTCATGCAGTACGTCGAGGGCGCCGACCTTGCCGACCACCTCGCCGAACACGACCCCTACCCCTGGCCGTGGGCGGTCTGCGTCGCCGCCCAGCTGTGCGCGGTGCTCGCCTCCGTGCACGCCGTCCCGATCATCCACCGCGACCTCAAGCCGCGGAACGTGATGGTCAAGCCGGACGGCACGGTCACCGTCCTGGACCTGGGCATCGCCTCCGCCCTGGACACCGACACCACCCGCCTCACGCACACCGGCTCACCCATCGGCAGCCCCGCCTACATGGCCCCCGAGCAGGCCATGGGCGGCACGGTCGGCCCGTACACCGACCTGTACGCCCTCGGCGTGCTGCTGCACGAACTCCTCAGCGGCGAGGTCCCGTTCGCCGGCTCCACGGCCCTGGGGGTGCTGCACCGCCATCTGTACGAGCAGCCCGTCCCGGTCCGGCGGGCGCGCCCGGACGTTCCCGAGGCGCTGGAGGCGCTGGTGCTGCGGCTGCTGAGCAAGGACCCGCAGCACCGCCCCGCCGACGCCCAGGAGGTCTACCAGGCCCTGGCGCCGCTGCTGCCGCGCCCGGGCGCGGCGGGCACGCCGGGCGCGGCAGGTGTCATGGGGCCCGGCACCCCGATGGATCCGACCCGGCCCTTCCTGCTGCCGCACGCGCCGTGGCCGGGCCGGGCCGCGGCCGTCAACTCCGTTGCCCCGCCGCCGGTCCCGCCCCCGCCCGCGTACGACCCCCGGACCTCCCGGCCGCCCGCCGAGGGCGACCCGCGCACCTCCTCGCCGCACGCCGCGGACCCGCGTACGTCCGGCCCGCGCCTCGCCCACCCGCAGACAGGCGGCGGCTTCGGCCCGGCACCCGTCGGCGCCGGAGCCCCGGCACCCGTCGGCCCGGACGTCGCGGCCGCCGTCGACGAGGTCAAGCGCCTGCTGGACCAGGGCCGCATCACCCAGGCCGTGGACATCCTCGGCGGCATCCTCCCGGCCGCCGCCGCGCGGCACGGCGAGCACTCCCCGGTGGTGCGCACCCTGCGCAAGCAGTACGCCGCCACGCTCATGGACGACGGCCAGTACCGTCGCGCCCTGCCGGAACTGCGCCGCCTGGCCGAGGAGTTCGGCCGCGAGAGCGGCCCCGGCGCCGCCCGCCAGGCCCTGCAGTTCCACTACGAGGCCGCCCAGTGCCTGGAGCAGCTGGGCGACGCCGCGGCCGCGCTCACGGAGTACCGCACCCTGCTGCCCTACTTCGAGGGCTACCGCGAGGACCCCGTACGCCCGCTGGAGATCCGGCGCTCCATAGGGCATCTGCTGCTCGCCCTGGGAGAGCGCGGCGCCGCCCACGAGACGCTGGCCAGGCTCCTGTACGACGCGGAGCGCCTGCACGGGCCGCACCACCCCTTCCCGGCGGAGGTGCGCCGCACCCTGGAGTGGCTGGGCCAGGTCAGGGGCTGAGGGCCTGCGTCCTGACTCCGGCCCGGTGCCCCGGAGTCCGGGGCCCGGCCGGTCAGCGCAGCGGCGGCGGGCTGTCCGAGAGCGCCGTCACCTGGAGCCGCCCGCCGTCGACCAGGTCCTTGAAGGGCAGGGTGACATGGGTGGTGGAGGCGGGCGGGGTGACGATCAGGAACCTGGCGTCGGACGCGTCCGAGCCGGTGTGCGTCCAGGCCAGGTCGGCCCAGGCGGAGTCCCCGGCCTCAAGGAAGACGGTCTTCTTGCCGGGGTTGTCGGCGTAGTAGGTCGAGCCCCACTGGGCGTGGGTGGGCAGCGCGGTGCGCGAGGCGCTCTGCAGGCCCAGGCCCGGGTAGCCGCGCAGGGCGCAGGTGTGGCCCGTGGTGTTCTTGAAGCGCAGATACGTGCCCATGTGGTTCATCCCGGCCCGGTCCCCGGCCGGTATCCCGCCGTCGTCCAGCGTCACCTTCAGGCCGGCGGTCCGGCAGGTGGGGGTCGCGGCGGCCCGGTCCTGGGAACCGGCGGCGTAGGCGCTGCTCGCGGCTAAGCCCGAGCCGAGCGCGGCGGCAGCGGCCACCGCGGTCACAACAGTCGTCATGCGGCGCATGATTGGCTCCTTTCCTGGAGTTGTCCCGTCTCCTCTCCTAGCCATCTACCGGCCACATATGTGCCGAACCGTGTCATCGTTGTGCAACAACCGAACAATTGTGAAAGAAGCTTCAACTTCCTTGCGCAGCAGGCGCGTCGGTGTCCTGCGTTTCTCCCGTACGCCGCCGCAGCCGCTTCCACACGAAGAGCGCGGACCCTCCGATGGCCGCGGCGCCGAAGGCACCGACCACGGCCAGGATCCAGTTCCACGCGCGCCCGATCGTGTAGGACGGCGTCGCACGGACCGCCAGCTCCTGCTCGATGGGCCCGCGCTCGCTCAGCACGGTGTCCGTGTCCAGGTGGTAGGTGGTCACGACCAGGCCCAGATGCACGGTGCCCGGCTTCCGGGTGGTCAGCGTCCAGGTCCAGTTCACCGCGTCGCCGCGGGTCAGGAGGTTCTGGCGGCGTGAGGACTCCAGGGCGCAGGTGATGCCCTCGCCGGCGCAGCTCAGCTTCGCGCCGACCTGGCCGCCGACCAGCACCGGTTCCGCGGTGGCCGTCCGGCCCGGGGACGGCGCGCTGCGCTGTGGCGTGCGTACGCCGGTGAGCCGGGCGTGGAAGCGGTAGGTGCCGCCGACCTCGGCCGACCGCGGCCAGGTGTAGGTGAGTTCGCCGTCGAACAGGCTCCTGCGGCTGTCGAGCAGTTCCAGGCGCCAGGTGGCCTGGTCGCCCCTTCCGCCGTGCTTGCCCCCTCCCGGAGGAGTGCTCCCCGTGCGCAGGATGAACATCCCGGAGGACAGCAGAGCGGCCAGTGCGGCCAGCGCCACCACCCACTTCGTCACCGCCCACGAACTGAGCCGGAACTCCCGCCCGCCGTCCATCCCTCCAGTATCAGGCCGCACGTGCGCCGTCCGGAGCAGAAGCCCAGAACCCGCCGCCGCACAACTCGTTGTGCGAATCAGTGGCCCGGGCCACGCGGACTCCTTACCATCGATCAACGCCAGGTCGATGCTCGGGACGATCCACCGCACGATCTCTGCCGGGAGGCTAAGTGTTCCGCCGTAGGACTGCGCTCTCCGTAACCGCCGCCACCGCGCTGCTGGCCGCGACGCCCCTGCTCGCCGCCTGCGGCAAGGACGCGCACCCCGGTGCCGCAGCCGTCGTCGACGGGCAGCGGATCACCGTCGCCCAGCTCCAGGGGCGGGTCAAGGGCGTACGCGATGCGCAGAACGCCTCACCGCAGGCCGCCCAACTGATCCAGAACACCGGCCAGTTGGGGCGCTCCACCCTCAACGGGATGATCTTCGCGCGGGTGCTGGAGCGCGGCGCGCGGGACGCCGGGGTCAAGGTCACCCGGCGCGACGTCCAGGAGTGGCGCAAGGGCGCGGAAGCGCGCGCGGGCGGCCCGGACCGGCTGCGGCAGATGTGGCTCCAGCAGGCCATCGCGCCCGGCGACATCGACACCGTCGTACGCAACCAGCTGCTGCTGGACGGCCTCGCCAAGCAGCTGGGCGCCGACCGCGGCCGGCCGCAGGGCCAGCAGCAGCTCGTCCAGGCGCTGTCCAAGACCTCCCGCGGCATGGCCATCGACGTCAACCCGCGCTACGGCAAGTGGAACGACAAGGACGTCATCCTCGGCGAGACCAAGGAGCCGTGGGTCACCCCGGCCCCGGGCGCCGAGCGGCAGCAGACCTGACCGGGCGGCGGGGGAGCCGGGCGGCCGGGCAGCGGGGAGCGGGCCGCCCGGGACCGGCGCTGTCGGTGCGGTGCGTTACGTTCGAGGCGTGAACGCAACCGCCGCTGCCGCCGCCGGACGCCTGGTCCTGCTCACCACCAGCCACCGGGTCGCCCCCGGCCTGCTGTCCTGGCCCGCGTGGCAGACGCTGCGCGCCGCCGACCGCGTCCTGTGCGCCGACGCCGGGCACCCGCAGCTCCCCTATCTGCGCGAGGCGGGCATCGAGGTCGAGCAGGCCGGACCCACCGCCCGCGAGCTGGTCGACTTCTGCCTCCAGGGCGCGCGTACGGCCGTGGTGATCACCTCCGCCGACGGCGAGAGCGCGCTCACCGACGGCCTGGCCCGGCTGGCCGGCTCGGGCCGCGAGACCATGCCCGACCTGGAACTGCTGCCCGGCTCCTACGACCTGCCCGGCGCCCGCCTGCTGGACCTGGTGCAGGTCATGGACCGCATCAGGGCCCAGTGCCCGTGGAGCGGCGTCCGTACGCACCAGGACCTGGCCAAGTACGGCCTGGAGGAGGTGTACGAGATGGTCGAGGCCATCGAGGAGGGCGACCGCGAGGCGCTGCGCGAGGAGCTGGGCGACGTCCTGCTCCAGGTCGTCTTCCACGCCCGGATCGCCCAGGACGACCCCGAGGAGCCGTTCTCCGTCGACGACGTCGCGGGCACGATCGTGGAGAAGCTGATCCACCGCCACCCGCACGTCTTCGGCGAGGAGGCCGCCGAGACCCCCGAGGAGGTCAAGGCGCACTGGCTGCGCACCAAGGCCATCGAGAAGCAGCGCTCCTCCGTCACCGAGGGCGTCCCGCTCGGCCAGCCCGCCCTCGCGCTCGCCGCCAAGCTCGCCTCCCGGGCCCGTACGGCCAAGATCGACGCCCTCCCGCAGGGGGAGGGCATCGGCTATGAACTCCTCGCGCTGGCCGCCCGCGCCGAGGCCCAGGGCACCGACCCGGAGACCGCGCTGCGGGCCGCCGCGCGCACCTACCGCGACGCGATCCGCGCCTGCGAGGCCTCGCCGGAGGACTCCACGGATGCGGATACGGACGCGGACGGGGCCGCCGCCGAGGACTGAGCGGCCCGCCGCCGCAGCCGCTCGGCCACCCACGCCGCCGCCACCCCGGCCGACAGCACCGCGCCCACCACGCACACCCCGGCCCAGCCGGCCGCGCCCCACACCGCGGAGGTCAGCGCGGAGCCGACGGCGCCGCCGACGAAGTAGCTGGTCATGTAGGCGGAGTTGAGGCGGTTACGGGCCTCGGGGCGTACCGCGTAGACCAGGTTCTGGTTGCTGATGTGCACCGCCTGCACCGCCAGGTCCAGCACGATCACGCCCGCCAGGAGCGCGGCCAGCGACCACCAGCCGCCCGCCCCGCCCAGCGCCAGCAGCACCCAGGACCCCAGCAGCAGGAACGCTCCCGCGCCGGTGACCCGGTGCACCAGCCCGCGGTCCGCCAGCCGCCCGGCGGCGGAGGCCGACAGCGACCCGGCGGCGCCCACCAGGCCCAGCAGCCCGATCGCCGACTCCGACCAGCCGTAGGAGGGGCCCGACATCAAGAAGGCCATCGCCGTCCACAGCACGCTGAACGCCCCGAAGGACAGCGCGCCCAGCACGGCCCGCCACCGCAGCACCGGCTCGGTCGCGAACAGCGCCAGGGTGGAGCGGATCAGCGCCGGGTAGCGCAGCCCCACGGTGGTGCGCAGCGCCGGCAGCCGCCACCGCAGCAGCAGCGCCATCAGCAGCATCAGGCAGGCGTTGACCCAGTACACGGTGCGCCAGCCGCCGAGGTCGGCCAGCAGCCCGGCCGCCGTACGGGCCAGCAGGATGCCCAGCAGCAGCCCCGTCATGACCGTGCCCACCGTCCGGCCCCGCTCGGCCGGCGGCGCGAGGGTGGCCGCGTAGGGCACCACGACCTGGGCGGCCACCGAGGCGAGCCCGGTCAGGGCGGTGCCGGTCAGCAGCAGCGCCGCGTTGGGCGCGCTGGCCGTGACGGTCAGGAAGACGGCGGTCGCCGCGCACAGCCCGACCGCCAGGCGCCGCCGCTCCACCAGGTCGCCCAGCGGTACGAGCAGCAGCAGCCCGAGCCCGTACCCGACCTGGGCGACGGTCACCACCAGCGCCGCCACGGACGCGCTCATCCCCAGGTCGCGGCCGATCGTGTCCAGCAGCGGCTGGGCGAAGTAGTTGCCGGCCACGGACAGACCGGTGGCCACCGACATCAGCAGCAGCGTGCCGCGGCCGAGCCCCGGTGTCCGCTCCGGTTCGTGCCCGCCATCCATGCGATGCCCTCCCTCGGGGTGCCCGCCGTCCCGTGACGGTGGATCGTCTCCAGCCTCGGTCCACCGCGTCGATGAGTCCAACGCATAGTTGTCATCTCATTCATCGTGAATCGAGATCAATGCCGCATAGGATCGGGCGATGGAGCTCCAGCAGATGCGCTACGTCGTCGCGGTCGCCGAGACCGGCGGCTTCACCCGCGCCGCCGAGCGCTGCCATGTGGTGCAGTCCGCGCTCAGCCATCAGATCGCCCGCCTGGAGAAGGAGCTGGGCGCGCGCCTCTTCGACCGTACGAGCCGCAGTGTGCGGCTGACCGCGGCGGGCGAGGCGTTCGTCCCCGTCGCGCGGCAGGCGCTGCAGGCGGCCGAGCGGGCCCGCGCCGAGGTGGAGGCGGCCGCCGGCGAGGTGCGCGGCCGGCTGGCGGTCGGCGCCATCACCACCGTCGCCGCCGTGGACCTGGCCAAGGAGCTGGGCGACTTCCACGCCCGCTACCCCCAGGTGCGCATCAGCCTGCGTACCGACATGAGCGAGGGCCTGATCGAGGGGGTCCGGCAGGGCACCCTGGACGTGGCCTTCGTCGGCCTGGTGCCGGGCATGCGCGTCAGCGGGGTGCGCGAGCACGAACTGGCCCGCGGGGAGCTGGTGGCCGTGGTCCCGCCGGGCCACCCGCTCGCCGGGCAGGAGACCACCGGCCTGCGCCGCCTGGCCCAGGAGACCTTCGTGGACTTCACGGCGGGCTCGGCCGCGCACCGCCAGCGCGAGGAGGCCTTCCGCGCCGCCGGGCTGCACGCCGAGGTGGCCTTCGAGGTGACCACCGTGGAGTTCCTGGCCAAGCTGGTGCGCGCGGGCCTGGGCATCGGCATGGTGCCGCAGGCCTTCGCCTCGGAGCTGACCGGGCTGCACATCCTGCGCGTACGCGACGCCCCCGTACGCACCGAGCGCCTGATCTGGCACCGCCTGGGCCCCTCCCCGCCCGCCGCGGCCTTCCTCGAAGGGCTGGGGGTGGACCCGGGCGGCAAGGGGGAGCGGGCGGACCCGGGCGGCGGGCCGCGCGCGGACGGTTAACGTCGAGGGGTGCACCAGCAGAGCCCTTCCGCCCCCGCCGCCTGTCCCGAGCTGTTCACCTGGGAGTTCGCCGCCGACCCGTACCCGGCCTACGCCTGGCTGCGCGAGCACGCGCCCGTCCACCGTACGAAGCTGCCCAGCGGGGTGGAGGCCTGGCTGGTGACGCGGTACGCGGACGCCCGCCAGGCGCTCGCCGACGCCCGGCTGTCCAAGAACCCGGTGCACCACAGCGAGGCCGCGCACGGCAAGGGCAAGGTCGGCATCCCCGGCGAGCGCAGCGCCAACCTGATGACGCACCTGCTCAACATCGACCCGCCGGACCACACCCGGCTGCGCCGCCTGGTCTCCAAGGCGTTCACCCCGCGCCGGGTGGCCCAGTTCGCGCCCCGGGTGCAGCAGCTCACCGACGAGCTGATCGACGGCTTCTGCGAGAAGGGGGAGGCCGACCTCATCCACGAGTTCGCCTTCCCGCTCCCCATCTACGCGATCTGCGACATGCTCGGCGTCCCCGCCGAGGACCAGGACGACTTCCGGGACTGGGCGGGGATGATGATCCGGCACGGCGGCGGGCCGCGCGGCGGGGTGGCCCGCTCGGTGAAGAAGATGCGGACGTATCTGGCCGAGCTGATCCACCGCAAGCGCGCCGAACCCGGCGACGACCTGATCTCCGGCCTGATCAAGGCCTCCGACCACGGCGAGCACCTCACCGAGAACGAGGCCGCCGCGATGGCCTTCATCCTCCTGTTCGCCGGCTTCGAGACCACCGTCAACCTGATCGGGAACGGCACGTACGCGCTGCTGCGCAACCCCGGCCAGCGCGAGCGGCTGCAGCGGGCCCTGGCGGCGGGCGATCAGGCGCTGCTGGCCACCGGCATCGAGGAACTGCTGCGCTACGACGGCCCGGTGGAGCTGGCCACCTGGCGGTTCGCCACCCAGGACCTGACGCTGGGCGGGCAGCGCATCGCCGAGGGCGACCCGGTGCTGGTCGTGCTGGCCGCCGCCGACCGCGACCCCGAGCGCTTCACCGCGCCCGACACCCTGGACCTGTCCCGCCGCGACAACCAGCACCTCGGGTACGGGCACGGCATCCACTACTGCCTGGGCGCGCCGCTGGCCCGCCTGGAAGGACAGACGGCGCTGGCGACGCTGCTGACCCGGCTACCCGATATCCGACTTGCCGCACAACCGGATGATTTGCGCTGGCGGGGCGGCCTCATCATGCGGGGGCTGCGGGCCCTCCCGGTGGAGTTCACTCCCCCTCAGAAGTGACGGGTCGTCAGCGGCGTGACCTTTGCGTGATCTCCACTACACCGGCTTGAGACCGTCACGGCCCGCCGCTACCGTCAGCCAACTGAGGGCCTGCGCCCGAACCCCGGCCGGGCGCGCGCCACCCGGCACGCACGCTCGCCGCGTTGCCGAAATGCCCTAGTAGCTCCGCTACGAGGACATCCCGGCGCCTTGCGATCGCACGCACCAGAGGGCGCACGCTGATCCGACCGGGGTGCAGACGCAGGCTCTGGCGCCTGCGCCCGAACCCGGCACAGGTTCGGGCGCGGCCTCCGACAACTCAACCGCCGCTCGAAAGGCAACCGCATGCGCTCCGGGAACGGACGACACCGCCGCCCCCGTCAAGCTCCGGCCATCTTCGTCACGGCGGGAGTGACCGGCGCGGGCATCGCCCTGCCGCTGTTCGCGGCGAGCGGCGCCCAGGCCGCCGACACCGCGACCTGGGACCGCGTGGCCCAGTGTGAGAGCGGCGGCGTGTGGAGCGCCGCCGGCAACGGCTTCTACGGCGGGCTCGGGCTGACCCTGAAGAAGTGGGAGCAGTACGGCGGCACCGCGTACGCCGCGCGCCCCGACCTGGCCAGCCGCTCCCAGCAGATAGCCGTGGCCGAGACGATCCTGGCCCACGAGGGGCCGGGCGCCTGGTCGAGCTGCGCCGCGGGCGCCGGGCTGGTCAAGGGCGGAAAGGGGCCGGAGGTCGACCCGGGCGGCACGCACACGCCCGCGCCCTCGACGCCGTCCCCTTCTTCCCCCTCTTCCCCTTCCTCTCCTTCTCCCTCCCCTTCCCCTTCTTCCCCCGGTGGGCCGGGGGAGCCGGGTGAGTCGGGCAGCACCGGCAGGACCGGCGGGTCCACAGGCTCCGAGGGCCGCGGCGGCCAGGACGGCGCCGGTCGGGACTCCGGTTCCGGTTCCGGCTCCGAGTCCGGTTCCGGTTCGGGTTCCACCGACCCCGGTACGGACCCGAGCGCTCCCGCCACCCCGTCCCCCGACCCGTCCCCCACGCAGACCGACCCCGCCACCCCGCCGCCCGCCAAGGGCAAGCACCGCGGCGACGCGGACCCGCGCGAGGACACCGGCGCGGGCCGCGACACGGACCGCGGCACGGGCCGGCACGCGGGCGGGGACGGCCGTACGGGCGAGCAGGGCCGCACGGGAGAGGGGCGCGGCGGCGACGGGGGCGGCCGCTCCGGCGGCGGCGAGCGGCACCCCTCGCGCGGCGGTGACGCCGGGCGCGGCGGGGCGGGCTCCGAAGGCGGCTACACCGTACGGTCCGGTGACAGCCTGTCGGCCATCGCAGCGGCCCATGAGGTGCCCGGAGGCTGGCCCGCGCTCTACGCGGCGAACGAATCGGTCATCGGCTCCGATCCCGACCTCATTCACCCAGGTCAGAGCCTCGATCTGGACCCCGGATCAAGGTAGTTAGAGGCCCTTTGCCCGTTTTGGCGAAAGTGAGACATGGGTCTCGTTCGGTGCTGGCGTGTCCCGCGCGTCCGTTGTTTCCAAACCGCGCCCGACCTGCGGAAATGTGAGCATCCTGTGATCAAAAGCTGTCAACTGGCCTCAGAAGTAGGGGTTTGAACAGGCCGGGTGTTCCTGTTTACGGTCATCACCGCTCGCCAAAGCGGGCCCTTGGATCACACGCCTAATCCTGCCGGTGATCCGAGGCAGTCGACGCGCAAGCGCCGAAGGCAGGAGCGGGGGACCCAGGTAAGTGCCGGTCCGACCGGCTTGGGGTGAAGCCGTGTGTGAAGCACACACGGCCGGGCAACTCACACGGCCCGAACCCGACAGCTCACCTCGTAGGCGTCGGTGAGGAAACGAACCATGCTTTCTGCCAAGGGCAAGCACCGTCGTCCGTCCAAGGCCGTCCGCGTCGCCACGCTGGCCGGCGTCGCCGGTGCCGCTGTGGCCGTGCCGCTGATGGGCGCCACTTCCGCCAACGCCGCTTCGGTCTCCACCTGGGAGAAGGTCGCCCAGTGCGAGTCCGGCAACAACTGGTCGATCAACACCGGTAACGGCTACTACGGCGGCCTGCAGTTCTCCAAGTCCAGCTGGCTCGCCGCGGGCGGTGGCAAGTACGCCCCGACCGCCAACCTGGCCTCCAAGAGCCAGCAGATAGCCGTCGCCGAGCGCCTGCTCCAGATCCAGGGCCCGGGTGCCTGGGCCTGCGCCCCCGGCACCGGTCTGTCGAAGGGTGGCCCCAAGGCCAACGTCGACGCCTCCGGCAGCTCCGCCAAGAGCTACACCGCGCCGAAGAAGCAGAAGGCCGCCCCGCAGCCGCAGCGCCACGTCGAGAAGCAGGCCCCCAAGGCCAAGACCCCGGCCCCGGCCCCGACGACCCAGGCCGCGCCGAAGAAGTCGACCGGCAAGGGCAACTACACCGTCAAGTCCGGTGACACCCTCTCCAAGATCGCGGCTGCCCACGGCACCAACTGGAAGAAGATCTACGAGAACAACAAGTCCGTCATCGGCGGCAACCCGAACCTGATCTTCCCGGGCCAGAGCCTCAACGTCTGAGACCTCTGAGGCGCCCTGGCGCCACCCCCGTCCCCGTCCCCCGACGGAGACTCCACGGGCCCCGAAATTTCCGGAGATCCGCGCGCACGGCGGTGTGTACGGACCCGGAACCGGGGCACCCGAGGATCCGGGAAACCGCTCTTCCCGCGAGACAACCCCGCCCGACGCGTACCTCCCCCGAACGCGTCGAGGCGGGGTTTCTCCGTTGCCGGGGCCGGGCCCTGCCGCCCCCGCACCTGGTCGTCACCCAGCGGCTACCGGATATTTCTCCGTTCAGCGAACAATGCACCCATCCATCCCGTGAACAGGGCCTTTGGCCCTGTTTTCGTCCCACGGGCCGGGCGGTGGGCGAGCGAAGCCGCCGCAGGCCGTTAGGCTCGTGCTGCAGAACTTCAGACACCCATGAAGGAGACAACGTGCCGTCCATCGACGTCGTCGTAGCTCGCGAGATTCTCGACTCGCGAGGCAATCCCACGGTCGAGGTCGAGGTCGGCCTCGACGACGGCAGCACGGGCCGTGCCGCCGTTCCGTCCGGCGCCTCCACCGGTGCCTTCGAGGCCATCGAACTCCGCGACGGCGACCCCAACCGCTACGGCGGCAAGGGCGTCGAGAAGGCCGTCCTGGCCGTCATCGAGCAGATCGGCCCGGAGCTGGTCGGCTACGACGCCACCGAGCAGCGCCTGATCGACCAGGCCATGTTCGACCTGGACGCCACCGACAACAAGGGCTCGCTGGGCGCCAACGCCATCCTGGGCGTCTCCCTGGCCGTGGCGCACGCCGCCTCCGAGGCCAGCGACCTGCCGCTGTTCCGCTACCTGGGCGGCCCCAACGCGCACGTCCTGCCCGTCCCGATGATGAACATCCTCAACGGTGGGTCGCACGCCGACTCCAACGTGGACATCCAGGAGTTCATGATCGCCCCGATCGGCGCGGAGTCCTTCTCCGAGGCGCTGCGCTGGGGCACCGAGGTCTACCACACCCTCAAGAAGGTCCTGAAGGCCAAGGGCCTGGCCACCGGCCTGGGCGACGAGGGCGGCTTCGCCCCCAACCTCGGCTCCAACCGCGAGGCCCTGGACCTGATCCTGGAGGCCATCAAGGAAGCCGGTTACGCCCCCGGCCAGGACATCGCGCTCGCGCTGGACGTCGCCGCCTCCGAGTTCTACAAGGACGGCAAGTACCTCTTCGAGGGCAAGGAGCGCTCCGCCGCCGAGATGACGGAGTACTACGAGGAGCTCGTGGCGGCCTACCCGCTCGTCTCCATCGAGGACCCGCTGTTCGAGGACGACTGGGCCGGCTGGAACGTCATCACCGAGCGCCTGGGCACCAAGGTCCAGCTCGTCGGCGACGACCTGTTCGTCACCAACCCCGAGCGCCTGGCCCGCGGCATCGAGGAGAACTCCGCCAACGCCCTGCTGGTCAAGGTCAACCAGATCGGCTCGCTGACCGAGACCCTGGACGCCGTCGAGCTGGCCCAGCGCAACGGCTTCAAGTGCATGATGTCCCACCGCTCCGGCGAGACCGAGGACGTCACCATCGCCGACCTGGCCGTCGCCACCAACTGCGGCCAGATCAAGACCGGCGCCCCGGCCCGCTCCGAGCGCGTGGCCAAGTACAACCAGCTGCTGCGCATCGAGGAGATCCTGGACGACGCGGCGGTCTACGCCGGCCGCTCCGCCTTCCCGCGCTTCAAGGGCTGACACGCACAGCAAGTGAGGCGCCCTGCGCGTTTCAAGGGCTGACCAAGGCCGACCCGTAAAAGGTCTTAGCCTCCGTACGTCCCCGCCGACGGTCCCGTACCGTTGCCGGGGACGTACGTGCGTCAGGGATACAGGGACTTCAGGGGAGGCCACGTGCCCGCGGACCGGTTCTCCACCGCGACCAGGCTCAAGGCGCTCGGCGAGCAGGCCGCGGCCAAGGTCTACCGCGCCCGCGCCCCGCGCCGCGGCCGTCTCACCGGCCGGGCCGCCCTCCTCGCGCTGGTCCTGTGCTCCCTGGTGGTCGCGCTCGCCTATCCGATAAGGCAGTACGTCTCGCAGCGCTCGGAGATCGCCGAGCAGCGCGAGAAGGCGGAGCAGGCTCGCCACAAGGTCGAGGACCTGCGCGAGGAGAAGGCGCGCCTCAAAGACCCGGCCTACATCGTCCAGAAGGCGCGCACGCACCTGCACTTCGTGATGCCGGGCGAGACCGGCTACATCGTCCCGGACGGCTCCGGCGACGGTAGGCACCGCAAGGGCGAGGGCGCCGAGGAGCGCCCCTGGCACGACGTCCTGTTCGAGGGGCTGGACGCCGCCGACAAGTAGCCGCCCGGCGCCGTACCCTCGTAGATCCCGTACCCCTGCCGGCGTCGCAGCCGGCACCACACCGAAAGCGCACATGGACACCCCTCCGCCGCAGACCGAGCCCACCGAGCCCACCGACGCGGACATCGCCGCCTTCAAGGAGCAGCTGGGCCGCCCGCCGCGCGGCCTGCGCGCCATCGCGCACCGCTGCCCCTGCGGGCAGCCGGACGTCGTCGAGACGGCCCCGCGCCTGGAGGACGGCACGCCCTTCCCCACGCTCTACTACCTCACCTGCCCGCGCGCGGCCTCCGCGATCGGCACGCTGGAGGCCAACGGCGTGATGAAGGAGATGACCGAGCGCCTGGCGAGCGACCCGGAGCTGGCCGCCGCCTACCGCGCGGCCCACGAGGACTACATCCGGCGCCGGGACGCCATCGAGGTCCTCGAGGGCTTCCCCAGCGCGGGCGGCATGCCCGACCGTGTCAAGTGCCTGCATGTGCTGGTCGGCCATTCCCTGGCGGCGGGTCCCGGCGTCAACCCGCTGGGCGACGAGGCCATCGCGATGCTGCCCGAGTGGTGGAAGAAGGGGCCGTGCGTCGCGGCGGGCGGGGCTTGTGAAGGGGAGGACAAGTGAAGCGCGTCGCGGCCATCGACTGCGGTACCAACTCCATCCGCCTGCTCGTCGCCGACCTCGACCCCGAGACCGGTGAGCTGAAGGACCTGGACCGCCGGATGCGGATCGTGCGGCTGGGCCAGGGCGTGGACCGTACGGGCAGGCTGGCCCCCGAGGCGCTGCAGCGCACCTTCGAGGCCTGCCGCGAGTACGCCGCCGTCATCGAGGAGCTGGGCGCCCGGTCCGTCCGCTTCGTGGCGACCTCCGCCTCGCGCGACGCCGAGAACCGCGCGGACTTCGTGCGCGGCGTCGTCGACATCCTGGGCGTGGAGCCCGAGGTGATCACCGGCGACCAGGAGGCGGAGTTCTCCTTCACCGGCGCCACCAAGGAGCTCACCGGCAAAGAGGCTGCGGGCTCGCAGCGCCTTCCCGCGGAGGGCGGTGACGGGCGACGGGCGGGCCTGGCCAAGCCCTACCTCGTCGTGGACATCGGCGGCGGCTCCACCGAGTTCGTGCTGGGCGCGGACTCGGTGCGCGCGGCACTCTCGGTGGACGTGGGCTGCGTACGGATGACCGAGCGGCACCTCGTGCGCGACGGGGAGATCGTCGACCCGCCGACGCCCGGGGCGATCACCGCCGTCAAGGCCGATATCGCCGCCGCGCTGGACCTCGCCGAGCAGGCGGTCCCGCTGTCCGAGGCCCGCACCCTGGTCGGCCTGGCCGGCTCGGTCACCACCGTCGCGGCCATCGCGCTGGGGCTGGCGGAGTACGACTCCGCCGCCATCCACCACTCCCGCATCCCGCTGGCCAAGGTCCGCGAGATCACCGAGAGCCTGCTGGCCTCCCGTCACGCCGAGCGCGCCGCGATCCCCGTGATGCACCCGGGCCGGGTGGACGTCATCGCGGCGGGCGCGCTCGTACTGCTCTCGATCATGGAGCGGACCGGCGCCGAGGAGGTCGTCGTCAGCGAACATGACATTCTCGACGGCATCGCCTGGAGCATCGCCTGACGGCTGTGAGAAGGGCCGACAGGGCCCTTGGGGGACGGTCCGCGAGAAAAGTTCGTGAAATCCTTCACATGAAAAAGGCGCTCGTCGGCCGAACATTCCGGCCTTCGGGTCCTACATCGCGGGCCGTACGACCTCCCGACCCCGGAAATGCACTGTTTCGGGCGTGTTAAAGATCTGCTTACGCCGGTACTGGTCTAGCCCGCCACAAGGCCTCAAGGCCTGATCAGTGGGGGTGTCCAACGCCTCGCGCGGCTCAGTGGTTCCCCTGCGGCGCTATGGCGTCGGTCACGGAGGCGGCGGAGTGTAGCAGATGCCCCCCACCGGCTTGTGAAGGGGCTCACGAGCCACCCCTCAAGTGGGGGTGGATACTCGATTGCATGAGCACCACGGAGCGTCCCAGGATCCTCGTTGTAGGCGGTGGGTACGTAGGCCTGTACGCGGCACGCCGCATTCTGAAGAAGATGCGGTACGGCGAGGCGACGGTAACCGTCGTCGACCCGCGCTCGTACATGACGTACCAGCCCTTCCTCCCTGAAGCTGCAGCCGGCAGCATCTCTCCCCGCCACGTCGTGGTGCCGCTGCGACGCGTGCTCCCGAAGGCGGAGGTCCTCACCGGCCGCGTCACCACCATCGATCAGGACCGCAAGGTCGCCACGATCGCCCCGCTGGTCGGCGAGGCGTACGAGCTGCCCTTCGACTACCTGGTCATCGCGATGGGCGCGGTCTCCCGCACCTTCCCGATCCCCGGCCTCGCCGAGAACGGCATCGGCATGAAGGGCATCGAGGAGGCCATCGGCCTGCGCAACCACGTCCTGGAGCAGCTGGACAAGGCCGACTCCACGACGGACGAGGAGGTCCGCCGCAAGGCGCTGACCTTCGTCTTCGTCGGCGGTGGCTTCGCGGGTGCGGAGACCATCGGCGAGGTGGAGGACATGGCCCGCGACGCGGCCAAGTACTACACCAACGTCAAGCGCGAGGACATGCGCTTCATCCTCGTCGACGCCGCTCCCCGCATCCTCCCCGAGGTCGGCGAGAAGCTCGGTGAGTACGGCAAGGAACACCTCAAGAGCCGCGGCATCGAGATCCACCTCGACACGTCGATGGACTCCTGCGTGGACGGCCACGTCGTCCTCAAGAACGGCCTAGAGGTCGACTCCAACACCATCGTGTGGACCGCGGGCGTCAAGCCCAACCCGGCCCTGGCCCGCTTCGGCCTGCCGCTGGGCCCGCGCGGCCACGTCGACACCCAGGCCACCCTCCAGGTGCAGGGCACCGACTACATCTGGGCCGCCGGCGACAACGCCCAGGTCCCGGACCTGGTCGGCCGCAAGGCGGGCAACGAGAACGCCTGGTGCCCGCCCAACGCCCAGCACGCGCTGCGCCAGTCCAAGGTCCTCGGCGACAACGTGATCTCCGGCATGCGGGGCTTCCCGCAGAAGGAGTACAGCCACGCCAACAAGGGTGCGGTGGCCGGTCTCGGCCTGCACAAGGGCGTCGCGATGATCGTCATGGGCAAGATGAAGATCAAGCTGAAGGGCCGGCTGGCCTGGTACATGCACCGCGCGTACCACGGCATGGCGATGCCGACCTTCAACCGCAAGATCCGCGTCTTCGCCGACTGGACGCTGGGCATGTTCCTCAAGCGCGAGATCACCTCGCTCGGCGCCATGGAGAACCCCCGCGAGGAGTTCTACGAGGCCGCCAAGCCGGCTCCGGCCCCGGCCGCCAAGGCCGAGGACAAGCCGAAGGCCAAGGCCTCCTGACCGCAGGCCGGCCGGGCTCGTAGGAGCCCGCAGCGACGCTGCATGACGCCCGAGGGGCGGCTGCCATCCGTGGGGCAGCCGCCCCTTCGGCGTACCCGGGCACCGTGTCCGTAGCGCGCCCGTCCCACGCATGGTCTGCGCCCCATCGGCGTACGCATACTGGCCGAGACATGACGTGCTGCGGTTCTCTTACGTCGAACGGGACTATCCGCGCGCCCAATTGGTGTTTACGTGGTGGGTGAAACCTTCTTTGCCCGTTTCGTCGATACGGAGGTGTGCGACATGGCCGACGCTGCTGGACGGCTCACCAGGCTCGCGGAGGAGGTGCTGGGGGCGAAGCTCCCGGTCCGCATCCGCGCATGGGACAACAGTGAGTCCGGCCCTCCAGGCGCGCCCGCCCTTGTCATACGCAACCGCCGCGCCCTGCGCCGCCTCCTGTTCAAACCGGGCGAACTGGGCCTGGCCCGCGCCTGGGTGGCGGGCGACATCGACGTCGAGGGCGACCTGTACCAGGCCCTGGACCTGCTCGCCGAGCTGATCTGGGAGCGCGGCGAGGGCGCCGGGGGCGCCGCCGGGCCGCAGCGCGGCGGCCGGGCCGTCCAGGCGCTGCAGAACCTGCGGGCCCTGGGCAAGCCGGAACTGCGCGCCGCCGCCAAGGAGTTGCTGTCCCTGGCCGGGCTGCCGGTGCCGCCCAAGCCGCCCGCCGAGGAGGTCCGCAGATCCGGCGGGCCGCTGCACAGCCTGCGCCGCGACAAGGAGGCCATCAGCCACCACTACGACGTCGGCAACGACTTCTACGCGCTGGTGCTGGGCCCCTCGATGGTCTACTCGTGCGCGTACTGGGGGACCGAGGAGGACGGGGCGGCGACGCTGGAGGCGGCCCAGCGCGACAAGCTGGACCTGATCTGCCGCAAGCTGGGCCTCAAGGAGGGCCAGCGGCTGCTGGACGTGGGCTGCGGCTGGGGCTCGATGGTGCTGCACGCGGCCCGCGAGTACGGCGTACGGGCGGTGGGCATCACGCTGTCCGAGGAGCAGGCGGCGCTGGCCCGCAAGCGGGTCGCGGAGGCGGGGCTGGCCGACCGTATCGAGATCCGGGTGCAGGACTACCGGGAGATACACGACGAGCCCTTCGACGCTATCTCCTCCATCGGGATGGCCGAGCACGTGGGGCGGGCGCAGTACGCGGAGTACGCCGCCGACCTGTACGCGCTGCTCAAGCCGGGCGGACGGCTGCTCAACCACCAGATCGCGCGGCGCCCCCTCAAGGACGAGGACGGCTACCAGGTCGATGAGTTCATCGACCGCTACGTCTTCCCCGACGGGGAGCTGGCGCCGGTCGGCCAGACGGCCGGGCAGCTGGAGGACGCGGGCTTCGAGGTGCGCGATGTGGAGGCGATCCGCGAGCACTACGCGCTGACCCTGCGGCAGTGGGTGGCCAACCTGGAGGCCAACTGGGACGAGGCCGTGCGCCTGACCTCGCCGGGCCGGGCGAGGGTGTGGCGGCTGTACATGGCCGCTTCGGCGCTGTCCTTCGAGCGCAACCGCATCGGCGTGAACCAGGTGCTCGCCGTGCGTACGCCGCACTCCGGAGCATCCGGTCTGCCGCTGCGGGCGCGGGACTGGCGCGGCTGATACGGCGGCGCGTACGGCAAGGGGCCGGGGCCACGGATCTCCCGTGGCCCCGGCCCCTTGTGTGCCGCGCCGCTACTCGGACTTGATGGCCGCCAGCATGTTCAGGCGGGCCGCGCGCCGGGCCGGCCACAGGGCGGCCAGTACGCCGACCACCGCGGCCATCGCCAGGCAGACGCCCATCTGGCCCCAGGGCAGGACCAGTTCGTACGTGGCCAGGGCGCTGCCGATCAGCTCACCCGCCGCCCAGCCGAAGAACACGCCCAGACCTGTGCCCAGCACCCCGCCGAAGAGCGAGATGACCAGCGACTCCAGGCGCACCATGCGCTTGATGCCGCGCCGGTCCAGGCCGATGGCCCGCAGCATGCCGATCTCCTGCGAGCGCTCGAAGACCGACATCGCCAGGGTGTTGATGACGCCGAGCACGGCGACGATCACGGCCATCGCCAGCAGCCCGTAGAGCATGTTCAGCATCATCGTGAACAGCTGGGCGATGCCCTCGGAGACGTCCTTCTTGTCCTGCACCTGGATGGCGGGGTTGCTGCCCAGGGCCTTGCTGAGCGAGTCCTTGGCGGCCTCGGAGGCGCCGTCCTCGGTCTTGACCATCACCTGCATGTCGGCGGCGGTGCGCTGGTGCGGGGCGAGGGTGGCGTTGTCCACCATGACGCCCTTGATCATCTCGTTGCCCTTGAAGACACCCGAGACGGTCAGCTCGCCCTTCGTACCGTCCTCGTAGGTCACCGGGAAGGACGAGCCGACCTGCCAGCCCTTTTCCTTGGCGGCGCTGTCGTCCACCACCACCTTGTCGCCGCTCAGCCCGGCGAAGGAGCCGGAGGTGAAGTCCAGCGCGGCGAGCTTGTCGATGTCCTTGCCGTTGACGCCGGTCAGGTAGGTGGTGTCGCCGCCGATGCGGGCGGGGGCGTTGCGCAGCGGGCTGGAGGCGGTGACCTGCGGCAGCGAGCCGAGCTTGTCGGCCACGTCGGGGGAGAGCGGGGTCATGCCGGCCATGGAGACGACGTAGTCGGCCTTCAGGGCGTCCGTCGCCATCTTGTCGATGCCCTTTTGGACGCTGCCCGCGATGACCGTCATGCCGGTGATCAGCGTCAGGCCGATCATCAGCGCCGAGGCGGTGGTGGCGGTGCGGCGCGGGTTGCGCAGGGCGTTCTGCCGGGCGAGCTTGCCGGAGATCCCGAAGGCGCGCAGCACCGGCGCCGCGGCCGCGATCAGCGGGCGGGACAGCAGCGGGGTGAGCACGAAGACGCCGATCAGGGTCAGCCCGGCGCCCAGCCCCATCAGGGCCTTGCCGTCACCGCCCATGCCCGTCGCGGCCAGCACGGCCGCCGCGCCCGCGCCGGCCAGGACCGCGCCGATGGTGTTGCGTACGACCAGGGACTTGGTGGTGGCGACGGCGTGCACGCTGCTCATCGCGGCGACCGGCGGGATCCTGGCGGCCCGGCGGCCGGGCAGCCAGGCGGCCAGCATCGTCACGGCGATGCCGACGACCAGCGAGGCGATGACGGTGGTCGGGGAGATCACCAGCGGGCCGTCGGGGAAGGTGGCGCCGGCGGCGCCCAGCAGGGAGCGCAGCCCGGCGCCGATGCCGATGCCGACCACCAGGCCGACCACGGCGGCGACCGTGCCGACGACGCACGCCTCCAGCAGCACCGAGCGGGTCACCTGGCGGCGGCTGGCGCCCACCGCGCGCATCAGCGCCAGCTCCTTGGTGCGCTGGGCGACCAGCATGGTGAAGGTGTTGGCGATGATGAAGATGCCGACGAACAGCGCGATTCCGGCGAAGGCGAGCAGGCCGGTGCGCAGGCCCTCCATGCTCTGGGTGATGATCTTCGCCTGGTCGTCGGCGAGCTGCTTGCCGGTGGTGGCCTCGGCGAGGTCCTTCGGCAGGATCTTCTCCAGCTCGGCCTTGAGGGCGTTCTGGGAGGTGCCGGGGGCGGCCTTGACGTCGATCTGGCTGTACTGGCCGGGCTCGGCGTAGAGCTTCTGGGCGGTGGCGGTGTCGAAGAGGGCGAGGCTGCCGCCGGCCGCGACATTGCCGTCGTCGGTGGTGAAGATGCCGACGAGCTTCTGCTGGAGCACCGGGCCGTTGTGGGACAGCCGTACGGTGTCGCCGACCTGGAACCCGGCGCGGCGGGCGGAGTCGGAGTCCAGCGCGATCTCGCCGGGGGCCTGGGGCGCGCGGCCGTCCTTCAGCGGGTAGCGGGCGTCCTTGCCGTCGGCGCCGGGGAAGTAGTTGCCGCCGCTGGAGGAGAAGCCCTCGCCCAGGAGCTTGCCGTTCTTGTCGGCTATCGCGGCGAAGCCGGTCACCGAGCCGGTGGCGGAGGCGGCGCCGGGCACCTTGCCGGCCCTCTCCAGCAGGCTCTGGGTGAGCTTCGGCGCGGCGCCCGGGTTGCCCTGGCCGCTGTCCTTCTTGTGCGGCTGGATGGCCACGTCGACGTTGTCGAAGCCCTTTCGGGAGCTGTTCTGGTACGCGTCGGAGACGGTGGAGGTGAAGACCAGGGTGCCGGAGACGAAGGCCACGCCGAGCATCACGGCGAGAACGGTCATCAGCAGCCGGGCCTTGTGCGCGAGCACATTGCGCAAGGCGGTTCGGAACATGGTGTCAGTCCTGAGGGAGTGGTCCGGAGGTCTGTCGGCTGCCGGTCAGCTGGTCCGGCTCTTGGCGTCGAAGCCGGGAGTCCGGGGGGAGCCCCCGGAGAAACGCAGCATCCGGTCGAGCACCATGTCGGCGGTCGGGTCGGCCATGTCGTCCACGATCCGGCCGTCGGCGAGGAAGACGACGCGGTCCGCGTAGGAGGCGGCGACCGGGTCGTGGGTGACCATCACCACGGTCTGGCCCAGCTCGCGCACGGAGTTGCGCAGGAAGCCCAGGACCTCGGCGCCGGAGCGGGAGTCGAGGTTGCCGGTGGGCTCGTCGGCGAAGATGATCTCGGGCCGGGAGGCCAGCGCGCGGGCCACGGCCACGCGCTGCTGCTGGCCGCCGGAGAGCTGGCCGGGCCGGTGCTTGAGCCGCCCCGCCAGGCCCACCGTCTCCACGACCCGCTCCAGCCACTGCCGGTCGGGCTTGCGGCCGGCGATGTCCATGGGAAGCGTGATGTTCTCCAGCGCGGTCAGCGTCGGGAGCAGGTTGAACGCCTGGAAGATGAAGCCGATCTTGTCGCGCCGCAGCTGGGTGAGCTTCTTGTCCTTCAGGCCGGTCAGCTCAATCTCGCCGATACGGGCCGAGCCGCGCGAGACGGAGTCCAGCCCCGCCATGCAGTGCATCAGCGTCGACTTGCCCGAGCCCGAGGGGCCCATGATCGCGGTGAACTGTGCCTGGCGGAATTCGACGTTCACGGAGTCCAGCGCGACCACCTGGGTCTCGCCCTGTCCGTAGACCTTGGTGAGATCCGTGGCGCGTGCGGCCACCGCGGTGGCGCGGGTGGCGGTGTGGACGCCGGAGTGGGTGGTGGTCACGGGAGGGGACTCCTGTCGGCGCACGGCGCAAGGGCCGGATACACGTGTGAAAGGGAACGCTTCCATCGTCGGTGCGACAGGCCCGCCGTACGTCAGCCGCTGTGCCGGTCCTGGGGGCAGCCCTGGGGCGTAGCGCCAGGGCGGGCGGTCATCCCTGGGTATGAGGGCGCCCCCGAAGCGCCCTGGTCGCGCGGGGTGCCGGGCGGCGGGGTCACAGGGGGTGACGAAGCGCCCCGAACCGGGCGTCGAGTTTCCGTCAATCCGGACGGGATGTGCGCTGTGCCCGTCAGTCGTGGGGGCCGCCCCTGGGCATGTGCCTAAGGCCCGTACCAGCTGCTGATGCACCCTCAGCTGCCAATAAAATAAGACAACCTGGGGTTGACTGTCCGCTGTCCGGGGAGCGGTGCGGGCTAGGCTCGTGCTGCCCTCTTTTGAGGTGGCATGGGGGATCCCACGCCCGGATGGTGGAATGCAGACACGGCGAGCTTAAACCTCGCTGGCCTACGGGCCGTGCCGGTTCAAGTCCGGCTCCGGGCACTCCTTTTGGCAGGCGTCCGAGGCCGTTGACCCTTCAATTTACTACCCGACCGGAGCGGATGATTCCACCGGGGCGACCTCCGGGTCTCTCCGGAAGGGTCCCACAGACGCCGGCGGCAGCGGGCCTCGCCCGCGCGCGGGTGTGTGCGGGCACCTTTTGTGGCGCTCGTGCGTATATCCGGTGCGGGATTCGCCGCGACATGATTCGGTGAAGATCCTGCTTGAGAACTAGCCACGCGTCTTTGCCATGCCATTACCCTTGTGGGAAGGCCGCGCAGGGCGGCCATGGAGGAGTGAGATGAGGAGCAGTAACCCGGTCTTCTCGCGACGGGGGTTCAGCCGCGACAACGGCTACGCCGGCTTCAACGCGCCGCCGCAGGCCGGGGGCCCCACCGCGAACCCGTACGCCGGCGGGAACCCGTACGCGCAGGGTGCCAACCCGTACGCACAGGGTGGCAACCCCTACGCGCAGGACCCGGCGGGCCCGTACGCACAGGGCCAGCAGGACCTGACGCAGGCGCCGCCGCAGTACGCGCCGGCCACCCGCCGGATGACGATGGACGACGTTCTCGTCCGCACCGGCATCACGCTGGGCACCGTCGTCGCCGGTGCCACCGTGGCCTGGGTCATGAACCTGAGCCTGGGTCTGGCGATCGGCGCCGCGCTGATCGCGATGGTGCTCGGCCTGGTCCAGAGCTTCAAGCGCAAGGCCTCGCCGCCGCTGATCCTGGCGTACGCCGCCTTCGAGGGCCTCTTCCTGGGGGCGCTCAGCAACGCCGTGAACACCTGGGTCAAGCCCGGTGCGCCGATGCAGGCCGTGCTCGGCACGATGGCGGTCTTCGTCGTCATGCTGATCGCGTACAAGACCCGCATCGTGCGGGTCAACGCCCGCTTCACCCGCTTCGTGATCATCGCGGCCATGGGCTTCATGCTGCTGACGATGGTCAACCTGCTGTTCGCCGTCTTCGGCGGCGGTGACGGCCTCGGCTTCCGCAGCGGCGGCCTGGGCATCGTCTTCGGCATCGCCGGTGTCGTGCTCGGTGCGCTGTTCCTGGCCCTGGACTTCAAGCAGGTCGAGGACGGCATCGCCTACGGCGCCCCGCGCGAGGAGTCGTGGCTGGCGGCCTTCGGCCTCACCATGACCCTGGTGTGGATCTACCTGGAGATGCTGCGCCTGGTGCAGCTGCTGTCCGGGAACGACTAGCCGGTGCGCTCCGGCCGCCGGGCCGGGACGTGAAAAGGGCCCGCGGGGGATCTCCCCGCGGGCCCTTCGGCGTTCCGGTGCGTCGCTGCTGCCACGGGGGCGGGCTACAGCTTGCGCGCGGCGCGCCTGAGGTCGTATTCGTGCACGATCGCCTTGGCGTGACCGTAGGCGAGGTTGTGCTCGCCACGGAGCCAGCTGACCTTCTCCTCGAAACGGAAGAGAGCGGGGCCTTCATCTACCGTGCGAAGCCAGTCGGAGACTTCACGGCCTGTGCAGTGGGGGATACGGGAGAGCAGGTTCCGGTGGGTCTCTTCGGAGAAGACTTGGGACATCGGCGCCTCCGGACGCGTTCGATGCTGGTCCTTCAGCCCACCGTGCCTGAGCGTTGGTGTGTTGGCAACCACCCGGGAGTGGCGCATAGTCTCGACCCGTGCTTGATGTGATGCCTTTGGTCCGTGCCGTGGACGCCCTCGCCGACCGCCTCAGAACCCTGCCCCAGAGCGCCCTGGGCAGGGGAGCGGCGGCCGAAGGGCTCGCACTGGCAAGGGAGTTGGCCGCCCGCGCCCAGCGGATCGAGACCCCTGGGCGGGACCCGTACGACATCCCCGACGCCGGTGTTTTCGCGGTCGGGGACCAACTGGCTGTCGCGGGGCACGATTTGGCCGAGGCGCTGCGGGCCGCGCCGTCCGGCGCGGAGGAACTGGCGGCGGCCGTGGCGCTGGTGCGGGAGGCCGCGGAGCGCTGCTGAGCGCTCGCTGGAGGCGCCGTGAAGCCGCGGGCCGGGAGGGCCGGTCGCGCAAGTTCCCCGCGCCCCTTGACGGGCCCGTGCGGGCCCTACAGGGAGGCGATGACGCGGTCGGCGAGGATGTAGACGCTCTCCTTGTTGCCCTCGCCCCAGGCGAAGGTCAGCGCGTAGGCGCCGGAGATGCCCGAACCGCCCAGCAGGACGGGGGCGTTGCCGGCGCGCAGCGCGGCGGCGACGCGCTCGGCGGTCTCGCGGTGCCCGGGCGTCAGGCAGACCGTGGTGCCGTCGGTGAAGACGTACACGTCCAGGGTGCCCAGCGGGCCGGGGCGTACGTCGGAGAGCGCGGTGCCCTGCCGGGCCAGCTCCTCCAGGCGCGCCACGGTGCGCTCGTGGTCGGCGACGGCGGGTGCGGGGGAGAAGTCGGGGTGCGAGGGGTGGCGCCGGCGGGCGGCGGCCAGCTCCGCGGACTCGGCGGACTCCACCGGCTCGGCGCTCTCCAGCGCCTCCACCGGCTCCAGGCCCTCCAGCGCGGGGGCGTCCAGGTTCTCGGGCGTCACGGGGCCCAGCCGCGGCTCCAGCCCGGCCAGGTCCGCCTGACGCGGCAGGAACAGCTGTCCGTCGAGCCGGTCCAGCGCCTCGAAGCGGTCCGCCGTGCGGTCGTGCGGCTCCAGCGGCCCGTCCTCGCCCAGGCCCAGCGCCCCGCCCAGCAGGGAGGGGGCGTCGGCGGCGTCCCGGGCCTCCTGGGCCGCCCAGAACGCGCGGGCCTCGGCCAGCTCCCGCTCGCGCTCCTCGGCCAGCGCGTCGGCGACGGCGGCACGTATGTCGTCCAGCGGCGTCTCGGTGGCGGGCGCCGTGCGGGCGGCCGGGATGCCCGGGGCGGCGCCGTCGGCGCGGGCGGCCAGGAGCTCGGCGCGCAGCTCGGTGAGCTGGCGGCGCAGGCCGCGCGCGCTGTGCAGGGCGGCGGCTCCCAGGCCTACGGCGACGGCCGCGGCCAGCAGCAGCGCAAGGGTGATGGCGGTCACTGGCGTAACTCCCGATAGCAGAATGTCCCCCGACTTCCTACATCAGCCTGCCGGTGGTCGGCGACCGATCCCAGTGCACTATGTCCCGAAATGATGGGGGCTTTGGCCCTGGTACGTTCGGGTGACGCCGCCGTGACCTGCACGAACGCAACTCCCCCAGGGCGTTGGTCACAATCCTGGGGGAGATTGGGTCGCGATCTTGTCACCAGGTGACGGGCGTCACCGCAGGTTGCTGTCCGGTCGCGAGGGGTGGCCGAAGAGCGCGGGCTCGTCCTGCTCTCCGCCGCAGCTCAGCTCAGCCGCTCGATCACCATCGCCATGCCCTGGCCGCCGCCCACGCACATCGTCTCCAGGCCGAACTGCTTGTCGTGCCACTGAAGGGAGTTGATGAGGGTGCCGGTGATGCGGGCGCCGGTCATGCCGAAGGGGTGGCCGACCGCGATGGCGCCGCCGTTGACGTTGAGCTTGTCCAGGTCGACGCCGAGGTCGCGGTAGGAGGGGATCACCTGGGCGGCGAACGCCTCGTTGATCTCGACCAGGTCGATGTCGCCGATGCCCAGGCCCGCGCGGCGCAGCGCCTGCTTGCTGGCCTCGACGGGGCCGTACCCCATGATCTCGGGGGAGAGGGCCGAGACGCCGGTGGAGACGATGCGGGCGAGCGGGGTCAGGCCCAGTTCCCTGGCCTTGGTGTCGGACATGATCACCAGGGCCGCGGCGCCGTCGTTGAGCGGGCAGCAGTTTCCGGCGGTGACCAGGCCGTCGGGGCGGAAGACGGGCTTGAGGCCCTGGGTGCCCTCCAGGGTGAT
The DNA here is from genome assembly GCF_058245575.1 of Streptomyces sp. UF-297. Classification (NCBI taxonomy): domain Bacteria; kingdom Bacillati; phylum Actinomycetota; class Actinomycetes; order Kitasatosporales; family Streptomycetaceae; genus Streptomyces; species Streptomyces sp. UF-297. The sequence goes on from NZ_JBSIBZ010000044.1 coordinate 30,360, forward strand.
GCCCGCGCGCGGGCCGTCGTCCTTGGAGACCACGGTGCCGTCGGGGAGCGTGACCGGGGTGATCTCGCGCTCCCAGAAACCGTCCTTGATGGCCTGCTCGGCGAGGTTCTGGGACCGTACGCCGAACTCGTCCATCTCCTGGCGGGTGATGCCCTTCAGGCGCGCGAGGTTCTCGGCGGTCTGGCCCATCGCGATGTACGCGTCCGGGACGAGGCCGTCCTCGCGCGGGTCGTGCCAGTCGGTGCCGCTCTGCTCGGCGCGGGCCGCGGTACGGGCCTCGGCCTCGGCGAAGAGGGGGTTGTGGGTGTCGGGCAGGCCGTCGCTGGAGCCCTTGACCGAGCGCGAGACGGTCTCGACGCCGGCCGAGATGAAGACGTCGCCCTCGCCGGCCTTGATGGCGTGCAGTGCCATCCGGCTGGTCTGGAGGGAGGAGGAGCAGTAGCGGGTGATCGTGCAGCCCGGCAGGTGGTCCATGCCCATCTGCACGGCCACGATGCGGCCGAGGTTGTGGCCCTGCTCGCCGCCGGGGAGGCCGCAGCCCAGCATCAGGTCGTCGATGTCGGCGGGGTCCAGCTCGGGGACCTTGGCGAGGGCGGCCTTGATGATCTCGGCGGTCAGGTCGTCGGGGCGCAGATCCTTCAGCGAGCCCTTGAAGGCGCGGCCGATCGGTGAGCGGGCGGCAGAGACGATCACGGCTTCGGGCATCACGGCTCCAGGGAGGCGGGGGTTTTCCTGCGAAGTTACCGGCACGTACGGTTCAGGTCACGCGGTGCGCCGTGTGAATTGCGCCCCACGCCGGGCCCGGTGCAGGGCCGTACGCGCGCCCGTACGCGGGCACCCGCTCCCAAAAGCCGCACCGCGCCCCGCCGCGGGCGGAAGGGGGCGCCGGGGCGGGGTGGGCGGTGACGCGGACGAGGGCGTCAGACCCGGGGTGGCACGGGGGCGGAGCCCGCCTCCGGGGCGGGGATGGGGTGGCGGCGGCGGTGCTTGAGCAGGGCCCAGGGGGCGCGGGTGGTGGTGACGGCGACCTCGGTGCCGCCCTCGGAGGCGGCCTGGGCCGCGGCCTCGGCCACCGGCAGGATGTCCTCGCGGCGGGCCGGCTCGGGGCGCTCCTCCTCCGGCCACAGGCCGAGCGAGGCGCACAGGGTGGGCAGTACGGCCATCGCGGCGGTGGCGTACCCCTCGGCCGAGGGGTGGTAGTTGTCGGGGCCGAACAGCTCGCGGGGGTGCGCCTCGAACTCGGGGCCCAGCAGGTCGCCGAGGGAGACGGTGCGGCCGCCGCTCTCCAGGACGCCGATGGTCTGGGCGGCGGCGAGCTGGCGGGACAGACGGCGGGCGACCCAGCGCAGCGGCTGGTAGACGGGCTCGACGCTGCCCAGGTCGGGGCAGGTGCCCACCACGACCGCGGACCCGGCCTCGCGCAGGGTGCGGACGGCCTCGGAGAGCAGGCGCACGGACTGGGCCAGCGGCATGCGGTGGGTGACGTCGTTGGCGCCGATCATGATGACGCAGACGTCGGGGACCGGGCCCTCGTCCAGGAGCAGGGTGACCTGGCGTTCCAGGTCGTCGGACTGGGCCCCGGGCAGGGCCACGTTGCGGAAGTCGACGGGCAGCTCGGCCACGGCGGCCAGGCCGGAGGCCAGCAGGGCGCCGGGCGTCTGGCCCGCGCGGTGCACGCCCTGGCCGGCCGCGGTGGAGTCGCCGAGGAAGGCCAGGCGCAGCGGCGGGCGGTCGGTGCGGTGGCCGAAGGCGGAGCCGTAGCGGCCGTCGGCGCTGGGCGGGACGTCGCTGGAGCCGCCGACCGTACGGCGCGCGAGCTGGACCTCGGTGAGGATGAGCCCGACGGCTGCCACGCCGATCAGGCCCACGCCACCGCCGCCGACCGCCGCGGCCGTGGCGATCCTCCGCGCCACCCTCGCCCTGGACATCGTCATCGGCATGGACCGGGCACCTCCCCGTGCAGTGCGTGTGCGGGATGTTGGAAGAAAGTAGAGACGAGCAGTGGGACGGAATGCGAGTCGCCAAGGACTCGTACATCAGGTTGTTGCCCCGTCGGGCGAGCTGAGCAACGCGCGGGGCCCTGACGGGGCACGGGCAATAGGCTGACGGGATGGGCGCAGGACAGCGCGCCCCTGACAGCGGAGACCACCGTGCAGTTTTACGAATCCATGATTGAGCTTGTCGGCAATACCCCGCTCGTGCGGCTCAGGAATGTCAGCCGGGGCATCCAGGCCACCGTTTTGGTGAAGGTGGAGTACTTCAACCCCGGCGGGTCGGTCAAGGACCGCATCGCGGTGCGGATGATCGAGGCCGCGGAGAAGTCCGGTGAGCTCCAGCCGGGCGGGACGATCGTGGAGCCGACGTCCGGGAACACCGGCGTGGGCCTGGCGATCGTGGCCCAGCAGAAGGGCTACAAGTGCATCTTCGTCTGCCCGGACAAGGTGTCCACGGACAAGATCAATGTGCTGCGGGCGTACGGCGCTGAGGTCGTGGTGTGCCCCACGGCCGTGGACCCCGAGCACCCGGACTCTTACTACAACGTCTCGGACCGGCTGGTGCGGGAGACCCCCGGCGCCTGGAAGCCCGACCAGTACAGCAACCCCAACAACCCGCGCTCGCACTACGAGACCACCGGTCCCGAGCTGTGGGAGCAGACCGCGGGGAAGATCACGCACTTTGTGGCGGGCGTGGGTACCGGCGGGACGATCAGCGGTACCGGCCGGTATCTGAAGGACGTCAGCGAGGGCCGGGTCAAGGTCGTCGGGGCCGACCCCGAGGGCTCGGTGTACTCCGGCGGATCGGGCCGCCCGTACCTGATCGAGGGCGTCGGTGAGGACTTCTGGCCCACCGCTTACGACCGCACGGTGGCCGACGAGATCGTGGCGGTCTCCGACAAGGACGCCTTCCAGATGACGCGGCGGCTGGCCAAGGAGGAGGGCCTGCTGGTCGGCGGCTCCTGCGGCATGGCGGTCGTGGCCGGTCTGCGGGTCGCCGAGGGCCTGGGCCCCGACGACGTCGTGGTGGTGCTGCTGCCGGACAGCGGGCGCGGCTACCTCAGCAAGATCTTCAACGACGAGTGGATGGCGGACTACGGCTTCCTGGAGGAGGGCGGCACCGCCGCGCGCGTGAGCGATGTGCTCCAGCACAAGGAGGGCGCGCTGCCCTCGCTGGTCCACATGCACCCCGAGGAGACGGTCGGCGAGGCCATCGAGGTGCTGCGGGAGTACGGCGTCTCGCAGATGCCGATCGTCAAGCCGGGCGCCGGGCACCCGGACGTGATGGCCGCCGAGGTCGTCGGGTCCGTGGTCGAGCGGGAGCTGCTGGACGCGCTGTTCGCGCAGCGCGCCTCGCTGAGCGACCCGCTGGAGAAGCACATGTGCCCGCCGCTGCCGCAGGTCGGCTCGGGCGAGCCGGTCGGCGACCTGATGGCGGTGCTGGAGGGGGCCGACGCGGCGATCGTGCTCGTGGAGGGCAAGCCCAAGGGCGTGGTGAGCCGGCAGGACCTGCTCGCCTTCCTGGCCCGCGGCGCCAAGACGGGCAACGGCGCCAAGTAGCCGCCTGCGCCGCGTGGCGGTCGGCGTCGCATGAGCGTCGGCGTCGCGCGGGCCGTCGGCGTCACGGGGCGCGGGCGTCCAAGGGCGGCGGGTGTCACGAGGGCGACGGGCGTCACGAGGGTGCGGGCGTCAAGGGGCCGCGGGTGTCAAGTGACCGTCAAGGAAAGGGCAGTCGGCGGAAGGTGTACGTATGCGTCACGTGCGCGCAGCACGGACTTAACACTCCTCGGGCACATTGATGAGTGCGGCGATACGGACCTCCGGAGCGGCTCCCGGACCTCCACGATCGCCAGGACGCGATGACCGGCCTTGATCCCGGACCGCGTCCCTGCGGGGACCGCCGTCGTCCCGCCCCCGGCTCCGGCCGGGGTGCGGCGGTCCCCGCACAAACACTCCCCGGGCCGCTGGGAGAAATTCTTCGGCGCGCGCTGAACGGCCCCGCAGCGCGGCCCGTAATTCCCCATGACGGCAAGACATCCAAGGCCCGTCCGGGCCACCAGAGCCATCCGGGCGGACCGTTCATCAGTGGGGGATGGCTTATGACAACGGGGATTTCTTTCGCGGGCCGAAACGGGCGACGGGCGGCCACGGCCCTGGCAACGGCCTCGCTGGCCGCGGGGCTGGGATTCGGGCTGGCGCCCTCGGCCGGTGCGGCGCCCTCGGACGCCGGACGGGCGGCCGCGAAGGTGACCGTGCAGGTCACGCAGAAGGGCAACTACACCGCGACGCTGTGTGTGACCGACAACCTGGGCGGCACCTGCCGGTCCGGGGTGCGCCAGGGGCAGACCAGGACCTTTACCGTGCAGCCCGCCAAGGGGACGCCGGTGAATGTGCGGGTGGTCGTGGACGGCGGCGGCTCGGACGAGAAGTCGCTGGTGACCGGGAAGAGCGTGGTGAAGGCCGAGACGGCGGGCAGTAAAGCGAAGCCGACGGTGAAATTCCTTTCCTGACTCGGGAATTCAGACCTCGGCCAGAGAAAGGCCGCGGTCCCAGAACGCGGACCCTGGCCCGGTACGCCGGATTCTGGAGCGGGAACTCAGAATTCGCTGCCGGGCTTGGGCTCGCGGTGCGAGCGGGTGAGGAATCCCGTGGAATGGACGGCGTTGACGGCGACGATGCCCGCCCAGCACACCAGCAGACCGGTCAGTCCGGCGTTGACGGCGGCTATCGCGGAGAGCGGGACGGCCAGTACCAGCGAGATGATGGCGAGGCCATAGCGCTCGCCGAAGCCGGAGCCGGAGCCGGGGCCCGCCGGGCCCGGCCGGCGCGGCGGGTGCGTGCCGCGGGCCACCTGCATCTGCTGCTCGGCCAGCTGTCGTCGTACCCGCTGGTCCACTGCCGTGTCGAGCTTCTCCAGGAAGGACTCGATCAGCTCCGACTCGTACTCCGACCCCAGGTCCTTGCGTGTCTGGAGGGTCGCGTCGAATTCTTTGCGCAGTTCGGGGTCGTGGGTACCAGGGTCGTGTGCGGCCATACAGGTGAGATTACGCGTGGGAAGCGGGCCGGGCAGTAGGGCTAACCCCCGGATCGGGGCTGAGGCGAGCCGTATCCCCGCGGGCGGTGAGCCAGTACAGGACGGCGGGGACGGCCAGGCCCACCAGCCAGGAGATGTCGGCGCCGCCGAGCGGGCCGACCAGCGGGCCGGTGAAGAAGTGGGTGGACAGGAACGGCAGCTGGGCCAGGAGCCCGATGCCGTAGACGGTCAGCGCCCTGGCGTTCCAGGCGCCGTAGCGGCCGCGGGGGTCGCTGAGCGCGGGGAGGTCGTAGCGCTCGCGGGAGATCAGGTAGTAGTCGACCAGGTTGATCGCCGACCACGGGGTGAAGAAGGTCAGCAGGAAGAGCAGGAAGTCCTTGAAGGAGGTCAGGAAGGAGTCCTTGCCGAGCAGGGCGACGGCGGTGCCCAGGACCATGATCCCGGTGATGTAGGCGGACCGGCCGCGCGGCGAGAGGGTGCGCTGCCCGCGGAAGCCGCTGACGCTGGTCACCATCGACATGAAGCCGCCGTAGGTGTTCAGGACGTTGATGGTCAGTTTGCCCAGCGCGATCACGAAGTACAGGGCGGAGGCCATCAGGCCGGTACCGCCCAGGCCCACGATGTAGGAGACCTCGTGGCCCACGAAGGCGCCGGGGGCGGCGGCCGCGGCCAGCGCGCCGAAGGTCATCGACCACTGGGAGCCCAGGGCCGAGCCGGACAGCGTCCACCAGAAGGTGGCGCGCGTCGAGGTGTGGCGCGGCAGGTAGCGGGAGTAGTCGGCGACGTACGGGCCGAACGCCAGCTGCCAGGAGGCGGACAGGGACAGCGCGAGCAGGAACAGGGGCAGGGAGAAGGAGCGGTCGTCCAGGAGGGCGGCCAGGTCGGCGCGCTCCACAAGACGGACGCCGAGGTAGACGAAGGCGAGCGCACAGACGACGCTCGCGAGGCGGCCCAGGGTGTGGATGAGGCGGTAGCCGACGGCGGCGGCCACGGCGGTGACCGCCGCGAAGATCACGATGCCGGGGGTGGCGCCGAGGTGCGTCAGCTCGCCCACCGCCTGGCCCGCCAGGACGCTGCCGCTGGCGAAGAAGCCGATGTACATGACGATGACCAGCAGGAGCGGGACGACCGCGCCGCGCACCCCGAACTGGGCGCGCGAGGAGATCATTTGGGGCAGGCCGAGGCGCGGCCCCTGGGCGGAGTGCAGCGCCATCACCGCCCCGCCCAGCAGGTTGCCCACCAGCAGCCCGATGACCGACCAGAAGGCATTGGCGCCGAAGACGACGGCGAGCGCGCCGGTGACCACGGCGGTGATCTGCAGATTGGCGCCCAGCCAGAGCGTGAACTGACTGAAGGCACTGCCGTGCCGCTCGCCGTCCGGTACGACGTCGATCGAGCGCTGTTCCACCACACCTGCCATGTGCCCGCCCTCGCGCTGGTCCGGTACCGGTCGTGCGACCCCGGCTGCTGTATGGATTCATGCAGGATCAAGGGCAGGTGAATGGCAGGTCAATCCCCCTGCGCTGAACGTTGTTGGTTGCCGAGGTGAGCCAGGGGGCTCGGTGGCGGGCGAGGGCGAGGGCGAGGGCGAGGGCGAGCGGGGGCGGGGGCGGGAGGGGATGGATGGTGCGGCGTACGGGTGGGGTCAGGCCGCGGGGCTGTCCAGGGGGCGCAGCTCGTCGGCGTAGGAGACCGAGACCCGGCGCATCAGGCCGTCGCCCGTGATGTCGTACTGGCCCAGTCTCCACAGCGGCGGCGAGTAGGCGTGCAGGGAGACGGCGTCGTCGGTGGCGCCGGTGAGGCGGTGGATGTGGTCGGGGCCGAAGCACAGCGAGGTCCCGGCGCCGATGGCGGTGGCCAGGTGCTCGCCGCCGATGCGCGGGTTGGACTCGGTCACCACGCCCTGGACGACGTGCATCGCGCCGGAGGAGATGTCGTGGTCGTGCCAGCCGGTGTCGTTGCTGCGCGTCCAGCACAGCAGCCAGATGTCGACGTACTGGTCGCGGTGGAGGGAGGCGTAGTGGCGGGCGGTGTCGGAGAAGGCGATCCGCTCGCGCCACAGGTCGGGGCGCTTGGCCAGGCGGTCGACCAGGGAGCGCAGTTCGCGCTTGTCCAGGTCGCGCTCGGGGAGGGCGGCGAAGACGTCCAGGGGCGCGGCGGCCGTGCCGGTGGCGGCGGGCAGGCGGAGCGCGGTGGGCGGTCGGTGCGTCATGGGTGGGCTCCCTTCGTCGGGCCCAGGAGGCGGGCGGGGTTGGCGGTGAGCAGGGCGTGGACGGCGGCCTCGGCGCCCAGGTCGGGCTCGGCCGGCTCGGCGTACGGGCGGTCGCTGCCGCGGACGACGGTGTCGATGCCGACGGCGCGCACCAGGCAGTCCACGGCGCGGGTGCGGTAGGAGGAGGTCTCGTAGAACACCTCGGGGTCGACGCAGCCGCGGTCCCTGCCGGGGCCGGGGCTGCGGGCGGCGAGGCGTTCTCCGTGCAGCGGGGCCAGGCCCGCCAGCGCGGCGAAGCAGACCCGCAGCCGGGGGTGGCGGGGGCGGCCGAAGGCGCGGAAGGCGAACCAGGCGGCGTGCAGCTGCTGGAGGTAGGGGACCAGCGCGGGCCACCAGGAGGGCGCGCCCAGCCCGGCGGGCGGGGCGGCCCCGGGGTGGACGAACAGGGGTCTGTCCAGGCGGGCGGTGGCGTCCAGGAGGGGTGCGCAGCGCTCCCAGCCCGCCGCGTCGAGCAGCGCGGTGGCGGGGAGTTGGAGGCCGGCGCAGCCGCGGCGCAGGGCGCGCTCCACGGGCTCGGGGTCGGCTTCGGGGGCGGACAGGCACGGCGAGGCCCAGGCGCCGAAGGGGGCGGGCAGGGCGAGCGCGCCGTCGTGGAAGGCGGACAGGAGGTCGTCGGCCTCGGCGGGCGGGAGGTATTCGACGCCGAGCGGGCTGGAGAGGGAGACCAGGGCGAGGTCCAGGCCGTCGGCGCGGGCGAGCGCCGCGCGGGCCGCGATGTCGTGGTCGGCGGGGCGCACCTCGTAGGGCGGCTCGCCCGGCAGGTGCAGCATCCAGCCGTCCAGGCGCGGCGGGGTGCGGCGGGCCCGCAGCAGCTCGATGAACTGCGGTGGCCACAGGTGCTGGTGGACGTCGGTGGGCACGGGCCTCCCCAGGGAGCGGACAGGGGGGTAGGGACGGCCGCAGCGGGCGGGGCGGTGGCTGCGGTGGGGCGCGGGCGGCGGCCGGGCGGCCGCTGCCCGGGCGGTGCGGGCCAGTGGGTCCGTACGGGTCAACAGGCCCTTGGGGCAAGGGAGTTAAGCGCTTCACTGATGCGGTTAAGTGAAGCGATTAACACGCTGCGCTGTCAAGGGCGCGGCGGAGCGCGGACGGGGCGCCCGAACAGCCCTTGGGTAGGCTTCCGGTCATGGCCAGGCCCAATAAGCGCACCACCCTCCGCGAGGTGGCCGAGGCCACCGGACTCTCCACCGCCGCCGTCTCCTACGCACTGCGCGGCAAGCACGTCTCCAAAGAGACCGAACAACGGGTCCGCAGAGCCGCCGCCGAGCTGGGCTACGAGGCCGACCCGATCGCCCGCGCGCTGGCCAGCGGCCGCACCAGCATGGTCGGGGTGCTGGCGGGCGACCTCCAGGACCTGTGGCAGCAGCAGCTGATGGCCGCCATAGGGCGCGAGCTGCTGGCGGGCGACCGCTACGCCCTGATCGTGGACGCGGGCGGCGACCCCGAGCGCGAACTGGCCCTGGCCAAGCAGCTGCGCGACCAGCGGGTGGACGGCCTGCTGGTCTCGCCGGTGGACCCCTCGGCCAAGGCCTGGGCGGCGATCGCCCAGGCGGTGCCGGTGGTCTCCATCGGGGACTCGCTGCGCCGGGCCCGTACGGCGGGGGAGGTGCTCTTCGACAACCGGGCCGGGATCGACGCCGTACTGGAGTACCTGTCGGGGCTCGGCCACCGCCGGGTCACCGTCCTGACGCCGACCGGCCCCTCCACCCCGGACCGGCCCGCCGATGTGTACGTACGGGAGGCCGCGGACCGCCTCGGGCTCGCCGCCGAAGTGGTGCCCTGCGCCCAGGAGTTGGGCGAGGCGACGGCGGCGGCGCGCCGGGTGCTGGGCGCGGGGGACGGGCGCCGGGCCACGGCGGTGTTCTGCTTCTCCGACTCCATCGCGTACGGGGTGTACGCGGCGGCGGCCGAGGCGTCGCTGGCCGTCGGCCGGGACATCTCGGTGGTCGGCTTCGACGACCACCCCGTCTCGCGGGTCCTCACCCCGCCGCTGACCACCCTGGACTGGGGACTGGCCGGGATCGCCCAGGAGGCGGCGCGGCTGGCGGTGGCCGCGATCGAGGGCCGCCGGGTGCGGCGTAAACGCATCCTGTGCGCGCCGCGGGTGTCGGAGCGGGAGTCGGCTACGCGGGTGCGGGGAGAGGGATAGGGGCCGTTGCGTACGGGCAATTCCTGTACGGACCGGTGGACTTCACGGGCGCAGGCGCAGGAGCGCCCTCCGTCCGTGGCGCGGGACGGAGGGCGCTCGGCCCGGTGGGCGCGGGGCTCCTGGGTCAGGCCTGCTCGATCCGGTTGCGGTAGAGCATGACCTTGGCGTCCTTGGCGACGTAGTAGTTCTGCACCGAGTAGGCGATGGTGGCGAAGTCCAGGCGGCCGTCGCCGTTGAAGTCGGCGGTGGCGATGCGGGCCACGGACTCGTCGCAGACGCGCCACTTGGCGAAGACGCCGTTCTTCAGGTCGATGGCCTTGTAGTACATGACGCCCTGCCAGGGCCAGGGGCCGCGCAGCGCGACCAGGAACTCCTCCTCGCCGTCGCCGTCGAAGTCGGCGCAGACGATCTGGTGGCCGGGGCCCTCGCCGTTCTCGTTGGGGTCGCCGTACACGTCCAGCAGGACCCGGCGCCAGGAGACCCGGTCGGCGGGGCCGTCCTGGTCCTTCACGTAGACGGCGACGGTGTTGCCGTGGAAGGGCTCGACGGCGGCGACGTAGGCCATCGGGTCGTCGCCTATGCGGCCGGCGTTCAGGTCGCCGCTGCCGCGGAAGCCGGTCTGCTCGAACTGGGTCAGCTCGCCGGTGCCGATGAGCTGGTGCACCCACTCGCCGCGCCCGGTGTCGTAGTAGAGCCAGGAGACGCCCTCGTCGGAGGCGAGCAGCAGGGAGTCGCGCTCGGGGTCGCCGGGGATCAGGCCCTTCTTCTTCTCCGCGCCGTGGATCATGCGGTAGTGGGCGTCGTCGATGACCGTCTTCGGCCACTCCTCGGCGGTGTGGACGTCGTCGGGCTGGGTGAACATCACCACGGGCAGGACGGCGTGGACGTCCTCGACGGCGACGATGGGCAGGCCGACGACCTCCAGCTTCCCGGTCTGAGTGAAGTGGCCGGCGCGCAGGCGGTGCATGCCGGTGGCGCGGCCGATGTAGTGGCGCTTCCAGCGGGTCTCGTCCTTGTCGGCGGCGCCGGGGTTCTCCAGCCAGTCGATCTTGCCGCCCCGGGGGTCGGGGTCGTGGATGGTGCCGATGGGGCCGTAGAGCTCGTAGCACAGGATGATGTCGGGCGAGCCGGTGCCGCTGACGTCGGCGTAGTCGGCGCCCACCGGCATCTTGATCTTGTCGGCGACCAGGCGGCGGGTCCAGTCGCCGTCGTTGTCGTACCAGTAGATCTCGCCCAGCCGCAGGCCGTAGCCGAACAGGTCGGGGCTGCCGTCGCCGTCGATGTCCGGCGCCTCCAGCCAGTAGCCGTCGCGGAGTTGGCCGGCGACCAGCTCCGGGGCGAAGGACGGGATGCGCAGCGGCTCGCGGGCGGGCTCGGTGGCCATGGGGGTCTCCTTTGGCGGGGTACGGGGGTACGGGGGTACGGGAGGGCGGGGCGGGTCAGCCGGCCGGTACGAGCTGCTTGTCGGTGGGCCGGTCCGGGTCGCCGTCCTGGCCGGAGGGGGCGGGGACGGACGGGCCCCGGCCGCCCGGCGTGGCGGGCGGTCCGGTCCGGGTGCGCGGCTTGCCGCGGCCCCAGCGGCGCATCACCGGGCGCTCCACGCCGACGTACAGCAGCCAGCCGCCGAGCAGCGAGAGCGCCAGGCACAGCGCGATGACCGCGGTGCCGGCCGGTACGGACAACAGGCGCCCGTCCAGCAGGCGTTGGGCCACGATCAGCACCACGAAGTGGAACATGTAGACGCCGAAGGAGACCTCGCCGAGCCAGACCATGGGACGGCTGCACAAGAAGGTGCGGCGCCCGGCGACATCGGCCGCCGCCACCGCGCTGACCAGCACGGCCACCGGGATGATCATGGCGACGGTGAGGCCGTACTGCCAGGGCACCACCAGCGCGACGCCGTAGCCGGCGGCCATGAAGAGCGCCGCCGCCGTCAGGCCGATGCGCGGGAAGCGCCCGGCCATCACCAGGCGGGCCATCACCATGCCCAGGACGAACTCGAAGAGGCGCGAGGGCGGGAAGTTGTAGGAGATCCACCACTGCGGCTCGGACAGCGGGTGGTTGGGCGTGAGCGGCGCGCTGGGCAGCAGGAAGTCCACGCACAGTTGGAGGGCGAGGACGCCGGCCACCATGAGGGCGGCGGCGCTCCACAGCAGGCGCTCGGAGATCCGCTTCACCAGCGGGAGGATGAAGGGGAAGAGCAGGTAGAAGAGGAGCTCGGCGCACAGCGACCAGGCGGGCTGGTTGACGCTGATGAAGGTCTCCTCGCTGGGGAACCAGGAGTGGACCAGCAGCAGGTTCGGCAGCCAGACCGAGACCTTGGTGGCGGCGGTTCCGGCGAGCAGCAGCATCGCCAGGGCGAAGACCACGACGTGGTTCGGGTAGATCTTCAGCAGCCGGCGCTTCCAGAAGCCGGTGAGGGTGTCGGTGGGCCGTGCCGCCCAGGTCATGACGAACCCGCTGAGCACGAAGAAGAAGGACACGCCCATCCAGCCGGCCTTGCTGAACACCGTCTTGTAGGCGTCGGCCACGCCGGTGTCGGCGAAGGGGTTGAGCATCTCGGTGAGCGAGGCGTGGAACAGCACGACAAGGGCTGCTGCGATGAACCTGACCCCGGTCAGGGACGGGAGTTTCGCGTTACTTTTCCCGGCCCCGGGGGCGGGATGCGGAACCTCTTTCACGGACCTTCCTTTCAACGGCTGGCGCGGCGAAGGCAATGGAGACGTAAGGGCGTGCCGACCCGTGCGTCGGCATACCGGAATGCGAAGGGGAAAGGTGAGGTGGGGAATCCGCGTGCGGGCGGGTAAGGGTGCCCCGCGGAAGGGCCGGGCGAATATCGAGCACCGGCCGAAGAAATCCCCCGACTGCGCTTCACTTTAGCGGAGTTGGCCCTGCGGGGCGGGCGTGCAAAGAGTGCTCCCGCACGGCCCCGCACGACTCTGCATGACCCGGCATTCCCCCGCATTCCCCCGCACGAGCCGTACGGGCTCGCGGGAACCCGCGCGCGCCTCCGCGCCCGTACGGCCGGATCCGGCCCGTGTGCAACTATGCGCCTTGCGAGGGTAAGGGGCGTCTGCAACTATTTACAACGCCCGCGATGGGCGTCTGCAACTACATTGAAGGGTTCCCCATGCCACTCGCCCTACTGGCCCTGGCGATCAGTGCGTTCGGTATCGGCACCACCGAATTCGTGATCATGGGGCTGCTGCCCGAGGTCGCCAGCGACTTCTCGGTCTCCATCCCCACGGCCGGCCTGCTCATCTCCGGCTACGCCCTCGGTGTGGCGATCGGTGCGCCCCCGCTGATCGCGGCGGCCACCCGCATGCGGCGCAAGCACGTACTGCTCGGCCTGATGGTGCTGTTCATCATCGGCAACGCGGTCTCCGCGCTCGCGCCCAACTACGCGATCCTGATGGTCGGCCGCATCATCGCCGCCCTGTGCCACGGCGCCTTCTTCGGCGTCGGTTCGGTGGTCGCGGCCTCGCTGGTCAAGCCCGAGAAGTCGGCCGGCGCCATCGCGATGATGTTCAGCGGCCTGACCATCGCCACGATCATCGGTGTGCCCGCCGGTACGTGGATGGGCCAGGAGTTCGGCTGGCGCTCGGCCTTCTGGGCGGTCACCGCGCTCGGCGTGATCGGCCTGCTCGGCGTCGCGGCCATGGTGCCCAGCCAGCCCGCCGACCCCAACGCGAGTCTGCGCCAGGAGTTCGCCGCCTTCAAACGGCCCCAGGTGTGGCTGGCGCTGGCCATGACCACGCTCGGTTTCAGCGGTCTGTTCGCCTCCTACAGCTACGTCAGCCCGATGATGACCGAGATCACCGGCTTCGCCGCGGGCAGCGTCACCTGGCTGCTGGTGCTGTTCGGCTTCGGCTTCTTCATCGGCAACATCGCCGGCGGCAAGGCCGCCAACCGCGCCCCGATGGCCACCATCCTGGTCCTGTTCACGGTCCTGACCATCGTGCTGGCGACGTTCACCTTCACCGCGCACTACAAGATCCCCGCGGCCGTCTCCCTGTTCCTGCTGGGCGCCGTCATCTTCGGTACGGTCCCGCCGCTGCAGGCCCGGGTCATGCAGGAGGCCCCCGGCGCGGGCACCCTGGCCTCCGCCGCCAACATCGCCGGCTTCAACCTCGGCAACGCCATCGGCGCCTGGGCCGGCGGCCTGGCCATCAGCGGCGGCCTCGCCTACAACAACACCAACTGGGTGGGCGCCCTGCTCAGCGGCAGCGGCCTGGTCCTGGCCGTGATCGCCGCGCTGACCACCCGTAAGGCCGGTGCCTCGCGCACCGTCGCCGCCTCCGAAGCCGCCGACCGTACCGCCGTCAGCGCCTGACAGCCGGCCGTACAGCAGACAGCAAAGGTTGGACCCGCCATGACGTACACCACCGTCACCGTCCCCCTCTCCGGCGGCGACAGCGCCGTACGGTGCCTGATCACCGGCACCGGCCCGGCCCTGGTCCTGGTGCACGGCACCGGGGCGACCCCCGAGGGCAACTGGGCGCCGGTCATCGACGCCCTCAAGGACCGCTACACCATCGTCGCGCCCACCCTCTCGGGCTCCGGTGGCACCACCGACGCCGGTGCGCCGCTGAGCGTCCAGGACCTGGTGGCCCAGGTCCTGGGCGCCGCGGACGCGGCCGGACTGGACACCTTCCACCTCGCGGGCCACTCCCTGGGCGCGACGGTGGCGGCCGCCATCGCCGGCGAGCGGCCGCAGCGGGTGCGCTCGCTGTTCCTGCACGCGGGCTGGGCGGTCACCGACCCCTGGCAGGCCTTCCAGTTCGACCTGTGGCAGCGGCTGCTGCGCACCGACAAGGACCTGCTCTCGCGCATGCTCCAGCTCACCGCGATCGGCGCGAAGACCCTGGCCACCCGCACGGCGGACGACTTCGCGCAGGGCGTGGCGGGCTTCAACGAGCTGTTCGACTCCGAGGGCATGGCCCGCCAGTCCGCGCTCAACACCCGGGTGGACATCACCGCGCAGCTGGCGCGGATCACCGCTCCCACCCTGGTGGTGGCCGGCTCCCAGGACCTGATCGTGCCGCCGCACCACCAGAAGGAGCTGGTGGCGGCCATCGGTTCGGCCCAGTACCTGGAGCTGGACAGCGGGCACGCGCTCCCCTTCGAGCAGCCCGAGGCGTTCGCCCGGGCCCTGACGGAGTTCGTGGACCGGCACGCGACGGCCCCCGCCGCCTGAGCGGCCCGCCGTGCACACCAGGAAGCGCCGCCCCGCGGGGGACGGCGCTTCCGGGCGTCGGGTCTCAGGCCGCGGCGAGGTAGCCACGCAGCCACTGCCGGAACTCCGGCCCCAGGTCCTCGCGCTCGCACGCCAGTTGTACGGTCGCGCGCAGGTAGTCCGCGCGGTCCCCGGTGTCGTAGCGCCGCCCCGAGAAGACCACGCCGTGCACCGGGCCGCCCAGCGACTCATCGGCGGCCATCGCCCGCAGCGCGTCGGTCAGCTGGATCTCGCCGCCGCGCCCGGGTCGAGTCCGCTCCAGGACGCCGAAGACGGCCGGGTCCAGGACGTAGCGGCCGATGACGGCGTACGCGCTGGGGGCGCTGTCCCGGTCCGGCTTCTCCACCAGGCCGGTCACCCGCAGCACGCCCTCCTCGTCCGTCCCGCGCACCGCCGCGCAGCCGTAGAGGTGGATCCGGGACGGGTCGACCTCCATCAGGGCCACCACGCTGCCGCCGTGGTGTCGGCGCACCTCGGTCATCAGGGGCAGCAGCGGGTCGCGCGGGTCGATCAGGTCGTCGCCCAGCAGGACGGCGAAGGGCTGGTCGCCCACGTGCGAGGCGGCGCACAGCACGGCGTGGCCCAGGCCCTTGGGGTCGCCCTGGCGTACGTAGTGGATGCTCGCCAGGTCGCTGGACTCGCGGACCCGGGCCAGCCGGCCCTCGTCGCCCTTGAGGCGCAGGGTCTCCTCCAGCTCGAAGTTGCGGTCGAAGTGGTCCTCCAGGGCGCGCTTGTTGCGGCCGGTGACCATCAGGACGTCGGGCAGGCCGGCGGCGACCGCCTCCTCGACGACGTACTGGATCGCGGGCTTGTCGACGATGGGCAGCATCTCCTTGGGCGTCGCCTTGGTGGCGGGCAGGAAACGGGTGCCGAGCCCGGCGGCGGGGACGACGGCCTTGGTGATGCGGGCGAGGGAGCGCGCCGGGGAAGGCGCGGCGGAAGGAAGGGGGGCAGGAAGGGGGGAAGTCATGGGAATTCCTCGTTACTTGTCGAGGTGGTATTCGACCGCGAGCCACACACAGGGGGTGTCGGCGCGGTATTGGTGCCAGGGGTAGACAAAGGTGTCGCCGCTGGTGGCGCAGAAGGGCATGGGGGTGGTGTAGCCCGGACTCATGAGGACGTCCTCGTACAGGGTGCCGTGGTCCTGCTCGTGGAATTTCTGCATACGGCCGATGCCGTGCACCTGCGTGTGCACCTCGATGAAGTCGTGCTGGTTGTGGATGGCGCAGTCGGTGTGCTCGGGCGCGAACCAGAGGTTGACCTTCACCTGGAATTCCCGCCGCGGGCCGGGAACGGCGGATTCGCCGAGTGCGTACGCCGGGTCGAAGCGGAGCCGTCCCGCCGCGTCCTGCGGCCCCCGCCACAGCGGCGTCTGCCGGGGGAAGGGCCGGCCGGGGCCGGTGTGCGGGGCGTCGCCGATCAGGTCGCCGAGCAGCGCCCAGCCGGGCTCGCGCACGATGCCGGCGATGTCGGCGGACTCCTCCACGCGCAGCAGGACCAGCGATTCGGCGCTGGTGATACGGGTGTTGGCCAGGATCGTCGAGGAGAAGGCGGGCAGCGTGCGGTTCCCGGTGCCTTCCATGCGGGCCGGGGCGGCGTCGAGGTTGACGACGATGGTCCGCTCCCGTACGGGGAAGTCCTTGGCCCGGCGCACCCAACTCGCCGCCACGAAGCGGCTGGTGAAGTTGAGCGTCTTGACGATGTTGTACGGGCCGTCGGCGGACGCGAAGGCGTCGGATGCGGCAGGGGTGGGGGTCGCGGTGCTCATGGGCTCTCTTCTGCTCGCTGCTGCTGCTCTGTCACGGCTCTACGCGGCGACCGGCTGGCGCAGCTCGGGCCACTGCGGCTCGCCGCCGGGGACGAACGGGGCCACCGCCGGGCCCTCGCCGAAGAAGTGCGCGAGCGCGCCCACGGTCCGCGCGGTGGCCCGCCCGTCGCCGTACGGGTTGGCCGCCGTCGCCATCTCCTTGTACGCCGTCTCGTCCCGCAGCAGCCGGGTGGTCTCGGCGACGATGCGCTCGGTGGTACGGCCCACCAGGCGGGCCGTACCGGCCAGCACCGCCTCCAGGCGCTCGGTGATGTCGCCGATGACCAGGGTGGGCTTGCCGAGTGCGGGGCCCTCCTCCTGGGAGCCGCTGCTGTCGGACAGGATGATGTCCGCGCGCCGCATCAGCTTGCAGAAGCCGAGGTAGGGCAGCGGGTCGACGACCGTGATGTTGGGGTGGTCGCCGATCACGGGCAGCAGGGCCTCCCGTACGACCGGGTTGCGGTGCAGCGGGACCACGATGCGGGTGTCGGGCCCGGAGGCGATCTCGGCCAGCGCCTGGGCGATCTGCGGCAGGTGGGGCCAGGCCTCGCGGCGGTGCGCGGAGGCGAGGATGACCCGCCGCGGGTCGCTGTCCAGGTCGGCGAGCGCGGGGTGGCCGTACGCCACGGCGTGCTCGCTGGACCAGCGCAGCGCGTCGATGACGGTGTTGCCGGTGACGACCACCCGGTCGCTGGGGATGCCCTCGCGGATCAGGTTGGCGGCGTTGCCGGGGGTGGGCGCCAGGTGCAACTGGGCGATACGGGAGACCAGTTGGCGATTGCCCTCCTCGGGGAAGGGCGAGGCCAGGTTGCCGCTGCGCAGCCCCGCCTCGATGTGCACCACCGGCACCTGGTGGTGGAAGCCGAACAGCGCGCCGGCCAGGGTGCTGGCGGTGTCCCCGTGCACCAGTACGGCCTCGGCGGGAAGCGGGGCGAGCCGGTCGGCGAGCCCGTTCAGCGCCCGGTAGGTGACCTGGGCGAGCGTCTGTTTCGGCGCCATGATCCCCAGATCTATGTCCGGCTTGATGCCGAACACTTCCAGGGTTTCGTCCAGCATCTGCCGGTGCTGGCCGGTGGAGACCACGATCGGGTCGAACCGCGGGTCCTCCTGCAGGGCCTGGACGACCGGGGCGACCTTGATGGCCTCGGGGCGCGTACCGAGAACGAAAGCGACACTGCGCATGGTGATGTCTTCCTTCTTGTGCCGATGAGGGGAGTTGAGGAGTGCGTCAGGCCGGCGCGCGAGAGGCGCTCGGGCATGCGGAGTCGGAGCAGCGCGGCGTGAAAAGCCGAGTGCCCGGTCGAAGGGGGTCGGTTATCGGTTGCCGAAAAACATGACAGCCGGTCGGAAAACTTTCTGCCAGCGATGTGGTGGCAATGGTCGTCCAGCGGTTCGGAGACCATTCTCGCCGGGATACCGAACGTGCGGACAACGACGATGATTCATGCCGGAAAACGGCTGAGGAAAGGGAAATCGGCCAAGCGGGCCAGAATTTAACCGTCGCTTAACAGAAGATCAGGATGTGGACGCCGAAATGTCCGGGACGGCTACTGTCCGGGCGCACCGCGCTCAAGGCGCTCGGCGAGATCGAGCCAGGTCTGCGCACACTGGCGCGCCGCGTCCGCGACGGTGTTCCAACTGTGCGGCGGCAGAGCCGACATCAGTTGTTCATGAAACTCCGGGGAATACGCCCGGTTGTCCAGCAGCCGCAGCAGCGAGCGGCCGGCTTCGGTGAAGCGCAGCGAGGGGTCCTTGCGCAGGGCCAGCAGGATGGACTCCTGGCTCCTGGCCCCGGCCGGCTCCTCGGCCCGCGCCGCCACCGCCGCCGCGCCCCCGTGGTCCGGCGAACTCCCGCCCGTACTGCGCTGTTTGACGGGTACGGGGTCGTCGTCGCGGCGCAGCCGTTCGCGTACGTCGCGTACCGTCCCCGTCGAGATGCCCGCCGCGGCGGCCACCTCCCGCAAGGACGCCTGCGGGTTGGCGGTCATGAACTCGGCGGCGATACGGCGCCCGTCGGCGGTGCTGACCGGACGGATCCGCCCGTCCAGGCCCACTCTCGCGTGCAACTGTGGAATGTCTTCAGTTGCACGCCGGCGGATACTGCCGACCGTTTTCACGGAAAGTCCCACCGCCGATGCGATGGCCCGGTCCGACCAGTGCGGATGGGAGGCCATGATGCGCTGTGCGGCGGCCGTACGGTCCTTTCGCGTCAGCTGCAGACCGTGTTCCACATTGGCCTCGACGGCCAGGACGAAGGCGTCCTGTTCGCTGCCGTCGAAGAACTGGACCTCGATCTCGGTCCGGCCCTGGAGCGCGGCGGCGCGCAGCCGGTGCATTCCGTCGACCACACGCATCGTGGGCCGGTGCACAACGATCGGCGGCAGCTTGGCCTTTGATTCCGCCAAGGCGCGTGTGTGCGCGGCGTCCTCCCCTTCGCTGCGCGGTGAATCGGCGGGCAGCAGACGGCTCAGCGGAACCATCTCGACGAATGCCAGCCGTGCCAGATTCCCTCGTACGGTCCCCCGTGCCGAGGCTTCCCCGCCTTCGTCCGCGGCCCTGCTGGACCGCGCCATAACAGTGCTGACCGAGGCCGTCACTGAGAATTCCCCTCCGGCTGTTCAGTGGCGACGGCGATGCCGTCGCCACTCACGTCCCCCCAAGGACGTATGGCTCATCCACGGATCGAGGCTGCGGCGACGGCGCTGTCGCCTGCGGTACACCAAGTGGCTTGAACGGGCGCTGTCGGACGGCGCCGGGCGACCTTGGCTGGATCGGGCACATCGTTCCGTTCATAGTAGATTCGGCGGGTACTTCGCTGCTTAAATCCCGCATCATGGAATCGCTGTGATGCTAGCACCTCTCCCGCGATGCAGGAATACATCCCCTAGACCCCTAACAGGATCCCGCATGATGGAACTCGCTGAGTCCGGACCCCGCCGCGTCCAGTCCGTCGCCCGCGCCTTCTCCTTGCTGGAGGCGGTGGCGGTGTGCCCCGACGGCGCCCGCCTGCGCGATATCGCGACCACGGTCGGGCTCAGCCGCAGCACCACCCACAACCTGCTGGCCACCCTGGAGTCCCTGGGCTACCTCTCCCAGCTCTCGCCCGGCGGCCCGTACGTGCTCACCGAGCAGTTCACCGAGCTCTCCCGCGGGGCCGCCGGCGGCGACGAGGAACTGCGCGACCTGCTGCACCCCGTACTGGAGAAGCTGGCCCAGGAGACCGGTGAGACCTGCTACTTGGCGGTCCCCGCGGTACGGGACTGCGTCTACCTGGACGCCGTGGAGTCCGCCCAGCCCCTCAAGCTCGGGGTGCGGGTCGGCGACCGCGACCCGCTGCTGGGCACGGCCATCGGCCATGTCCTGCTGGCCTTCCGCCCCGCCACCGCCCGCCGGATCGCCGTCGAGGACCCCGAGGGCTGGGCCGCCTGGTCGCCCGAGGTCGACCTGGCCCGCGAGCGCGGATTCGCGCTGGACCTGGAGGAGTTCGCGCCCGGCCTGTGCTGTCTGGCCGTACCGGTGACCCGCCGCGGCGAGGTGCGCGCGGCCCTGTGCATCGCGGGCCCCTCCGTGCGACTGCCCGAGAGCCGGCTGCGCGAACTGGCGGACACGCTGCGCCGCGCCCTGCCCGAGCCGCGCTGACCCCGGCCCGCCCTTCCCTTGCCGATTCCCCTCCCCGCCCGTCCCCCTCACGGGCGAAAACCGGGTCCTTCCTGCGGCCCTTCCCTGATTCCCCGCCCGGTCCGCGCCCCGTCCTGTATATGGTCATGCAGAGTCGCAGCGCGTGAATATCCAGCGCTGGTCCGGTGCCGGGGAAGGGAGTTGGACGCTATGCAGGCTCCCGCGGCCGCGTCGTCCACGGCAGGGTCGTCCACCGCCGTACCGCCTGCCGCCGGTCCGGCCGGCGCACCTGCTTCCTGTGACGTCGAGCGGATCGTGCTCGACGGCCGCCGTCTGCGGGTCGCCGACGTCGTACGGTTCGCGGACGGCCGCGCCCGGCCCGGCGCCCCCGCCCCCGAAGCCCTCGCCCGCGCCGTACGGGCCTGGCGCACCGCCCGCAGGCTCGCCGCGAGCGGGCGGGTCTACGGCCGCAGCACCGGAGTCGGCGCCAACCGCACCCAGGACGTCGGGCGCGCGGCGGGCCACGGGCTGCGGCTGCTGCGCAGCCACGCGGGCGGCATCGGCGAGGCGCTGCCCGCCCGCGAAGTGCGCGCCATGCTCGCCGTACGCGCCAATCAGCTGCTCGCGGGCGGCGCGGGGCTGCGGCCCGCCGTGATCACCGCGCTGCTGGCCGCCCTGGAGAGCGGCGCCCACCCGGTCGTCAACGCCTACGGCGCGGTCGGCACCGGCGACCTCACGGCCCTCGCCCAGACCGGCCTCGCCCTGGTCGGCGAACACCCCTGGTCCGCCGAGGCGGGCCCGCCGCCCGCCCGCGTCGCCCTCGACGGCAACGACGCCCTCGCCCTGATCAGCAGCAACGCCCTCACCCTGGGCCAGGCCGCGCTCGCCCTGGACGGCATCCGCCGTCTGCTCTGCGCCGCCCTGCCCGTAGCCGCCCTCTCCCTCCTCGCCGTCGGCGGCTCCCACGAGCCCTTCGCCGAGCCCGTCGCGCTGGCCCGCCCGCACCCCGGCTCGCTCGCCGCCGCGGCCCGTATGCGGGAGCTGGCCGGTATCGACGCCCGCCCCGCGGCGCCGCTGGGCCGCATCCAGGACCCGTACGGCTTCCGCTGCATCCCGCAGATCCACGGCCCGGCCCTGGACGCCGCCGACGCGCTGGAGCGGGTCCTGGAGGTGGAGCTGAACGCCGCCGCCGAGAACCCCCTCATCAGCGTCGAGGACCGGGCCGCCTACCACCACGGCAACTTCTACGCCGCGCACACCGCGCTCGCCCTGGACACCTTCCGGCTGGCCGTCCTGCAGACCGCGCGGCTGTCCACCGCCCGCCTCGCCGCCCTCTCCGAGCCCGACCTCACCCGCCTGCGGCCCTTCCTCGGCGACGCGGCGCCCGCCAGCTCCGGCGTGATGATCCTGGAGTACGCGGCGGGGGCGGCCCTCGGCGAGATGCGCGCCGTGACCCACCCCGCCTCCCTCGGCCACGCCGTGCTCTCCCGGGGCGTGGAGGAACAGGCCAGTTTCGCCTCGCTCGCCGCCCGCCAGACGCTGCGCGCCTGCGCCGCCTACCGGCACGTACTGGCCTGCGAACTCGTCGCCGCCGTACGGGCGTTGCGGATGCGCGGCCTGGAACCCGGCCCCGCGCTGCCGCTGGCCCGGGCCTTCGCCGTGGCCGCACAGGCGCTGGACCCGCGGATGCAGGACCGCCCGCTCACCCAGGACGTGGCCGTCGCCGAGGGCCTGCTGGACCGGCTGGCCGAGCTGTGAGCGGGGCCGGAGGCGGTGCGGAACCGGGGAGCGCCCGGGATTCCGTACAGTCGAGCGGACACGGAAGCAGGAGGAAGAAGAAGCGATGAGCGCGGACAGCGGGGCCGGGGCACAGGCCGCGGGCGAGCGCGGGGCTGCGGCCGCCACCGGCACGGCGGCACGGCTGCAGAAGCTCTTCGAGGGGCACCGCCTGACCCCCACCCAGCGGCGCATCGCGCACTGCATGGTGCGCAGGGCCGCCGACGCGCCCTTCCTCTCCAGCGTGGAGCTGGCCGAACTCGCCGGTGTCAGCCAGCCGTCGGTGACCCGCTTCGCGGTCGCCCTCGGCTTCGACGGCTACCCGGCGCTGCGCAAGCACCTGCGCGAGGTCACCCCGGCCGGCGCCGCGGCGGACAGCGCCTCGTACAACGAGTACCAGCAGGCGGTCCAGGCGGAGATCGACAACCTGCGCCATCTGGCCGTGGCCCTCGCCGACCCGGCCCCGGTCGTACGGGCCGGGCAGCTGTTCGCCGCGTCCCGCCCGCTGCCGGTGCTCGGCCTGCGCGCGGCCACGGCGCAGGCGGCGGGCTTCACCTACTTCGCCCGCAAGGTGCACCCCGACGTCCGTCTGCTGGATGAGGGCGGCACCATGCTCACCGACCGCATCGACGCGGCGGTCCGCGCGGGCGCCACCACCCTGCTGTGCTTCGCGCTGCCCCGCCATCCCCGCGAGGTCGTGGACGCCCTGGCGTACGCGCGCGAGGCGGGCCTGACCGTGGTCACGGTCGCCGACAGCGCCTTCGCGCCCGTCGCCCGCCACACCGACCTGCTGCTGCCCGCCGCCGTCGGCACCGGCCTCGCCTTCGACACGGCCTGCGCGCCCATGCTCCTGGGCCGCGTCCTGCTGGAAGCCATGTGCGACGCGCTGCCCGACGCCCAGTCGCGCCTGGAGGAGTTCGACGCGCGGGCGGCGGAGCGGGGACTGTTCGTGGAGTGAGCGGCGTGAGCGGCGTGCGGCGCGCTCTGTTCGTGGAGTGACGCTCACTGGCCCCCGGCCCGGGGCCGGGCCCGCAGGACCGCCTTGTTCACCGCCCACAGCACGATGCCGATGGCCAGCAGGACACCGGCGCGGATGTAGACGCCGGCCGGGCGGTCGGCCAGCGGGCTCGCCAGCAGGAGGGCGAACGTGGCGCCGAGGACGGGGAAGACGGTGGGGGTGCGGAAGTGGCGGTGGGCGACGCGGTCCTTGCGCAGGACCAGGACGGCGATGTTGACGGTGGCGAAGACGCACAGCAGCAGGAAGGCCGTGGTGTCGCCGAGGCCCTCGATCTCGCCGGTGGCCACCAGCCCCAGGGCGAGCAGCGTGGTGAAGACGATGCCGACGACCGGCGTGCGGCGCCCGGGCAGGACGCGGCCCATGGCGCGCGGCAGGATGCGCTCGCTCGCCATCCCGTAGCACAGCCGTGAGGCCATCATCAGGTTGATCAGCGCGGAGTTGGTGACCGCGAACAGCGCCATGGCGGAGAAGAGTTCGGGCGGGAAGCTCAGCCCGCCGGCGTGCACCACCTCCAGCAGCGGGGCGGAGGAGCGCTGCAGTTTCTCGTCGTCCACCAGGAGCGAGGAGACCAGCGCGACCAGGACGTAGATGGTGCCGGTGACCGCCACCCCGATGAAGATGGCGCGCGGGAAGGACCGGCCGGGGTCCCTGGTCTCCTCGGCCATGTTCACCGAGTCCTCGAAGCCGAGGAAGGCGAAGAAGGCCAGCGCGGTGGCGCCCATCACCCCCGTCAGCAGCGCGAACCCGCCGTCGCCGGTGTGCAGTTCGGTCAGCCGGGACGGCTCGCCGCCGCCGGTCAGGACCGCGTACACCCCCATCGTGATCACGACCAGCAGGCCCGTCACCTCCACCAGGGTCAGCACCACATTGGTCTTCACCGACTCGGCCACGCCCCGCAGGTTGAGCGCGGCCAGCGCCAGGACGAACACCATCGCGACCACCGTCGGCGGCAGGTCGACGAAGGTCTTGAGGTAGTCGCCGCCGAAGGCGCGGGCGGCGGCGCTGGCCGAGCCCAGGCCCGAGCACATCACCATGAAGGCGACGATGAAGGTGAGAAAGGGGACCTTGAAGGCGCGCTGGGTGTAGAGGGCGGCGCCCGCCGCCTTCGGGTACTTGCCGACGAGTTCGACATAGGAGGCGGCGGTCAGGACGGCGACGACGAAGCCGATCGCGAACGGCAGCCACAGGGCGCCGCCGACCTTGCCCGCCACCTTGCCGGTGATGGCGTAGACGCCGGTGCCCAGGATGTCTCCGATGACCAGCAGGATCAGCAGCTTGGGGCCGATCGCGCGGCGCAGCGGGGTCTCGTCGGGGGCCGCCGCACCGGCGGGGGGCCGCGGGTCAGGTATCCGCATGTGCGCTCTGTGCCCCCGGGACGTGATCCTTACCGCGCCCCCGCCCGGGCGGTCCTCACCGGCCGGTGAGCGCGTCGGCGTGCTCGGCGCCGCTCTCCGCGACCAGTTCCCGAAGGCTCTGCGGGGTGCGTACGGCCGTGAAGCGGACCGTGCCGTCGGCGTCCGCCGCATAGCCGTACACCCCGGGCCGGGGAAGGGAGTTGTAGGCGAAGTGGGTGGAGAAGTAGTACGCGCCGGTGTCCAGCAGCGCCGCGTGGTCGCCCGCTTCCAGGCGGGGCAGCGGGCGGTCCTGGGCGACCAGGTCGCCCGCGAAGCAGCAGGGCCCCGCGATGTCCTGGGCCAGCGGCGGCCCCTGCTTGGGCCGCCCCTGGGCGTCGTACGCCGCGATGCGGATCGGCCAGGCGGACGGCGCGAAGACGGTACGGGTGGCGACCTGCGCGCCCGCGTGGGTCACCGCGATCGGCCGCCCGCCCGCCGACTTGGTGTACTCCACCCGCGCCAGGACCGTGCCGTGCTTGGCCAGCAGCGCCCGGCCGAACTCGGTGACCAGCCCGTAGCGGCCGGAGAAGAGCGCGGGCGCGCAGGTCGCCAGCAGGCGGGCGTACTCGGCGAAGGTGGGCGCGACGGTGTCCGAGGCGAAGTTGACCGGCAGCCCGCCGCCGATGTCCAGGGTGTCGATCTGCGCCCGCCCGGCCTTCTCGTTGATCTCCTCGGCCAGTTCGACCAGCGTGCGCACGCCCTCGGCCATCAGCGTCAGCGGCATGCCCTGGGAGCCGACATGGGCGTGCAGCCGGGTCAGCCACGGGCGGTCCAGGAAGGCCCGTACGACCCAGTCGCGGGCGCCCGCGTCGCGCAGCGCCACCCCGAACTTGGAGGTGTCGGTCGCGGTGCTCATCGCGCCGATGCTGCCGCCGCCGATCTGCGGATTGATCCGCAGCCCGACCGGTGAGGAGGTGGGCGCCGAGCCGACGAGGGCGTCGATACGGGCGAGTTCCTGCGGGCTGTCGGCGTTGACGGCGATGCCCAGCGCCAGCGCCTCGCGCAGTTCGGCGGGCGTCTTGGCGGGCGAGTCCAGGACCGTACGGGAGGGCGGGATCCCGGCGGCGCGGGCCAGCGCCAGCTCGCCGGGGCTGGCCACCTCGCAGCCCAGCCCCTCCTGGCCCAGCAGGCGCAGTACGGGGACCAGGGAGGCGGCCTTGACGGCGAAGGCGTGCAGGACCGGAGTGCCGGGCGGGGTGAACTGCTCGAAGGCGGCGCGGAGTTCGGCGGCCGTGCGCCGGACGCCCGCGATGTCGAGCAGCCCCGCCACCGGCGCGGCGGGGCTCACCACCCCCTGTGCGATAGCCGCCATCACGGCGCGGTCGCGCAGGGTGGGGCCGGGGAGGGGCTCGGTGTCGGCTGTGGGGGAGGGGGAGGGGGAGGGGGAGGGGGCGGAGGTGTCGGGCGTGCCGGCTGCGTCGGGCGTGTGAGGCATGCGCGTCATGGATCCACTTCATCATCTGCGCGCGGGCGCCGCCATCGACGGGGCGCTGCGACGCAGGTGTTGACCACGCTCCTGCCTCATGAGAGCGTCGCGTCGCTGTCAGCTGTCACGGGGAAGTTCTTCGAGGTTCTTCGCGGATCGGCGGTGCGGTGCGTGCAGGGTCTTCACGGTGTTCATGTCCTGGGGAACCACCCCGACGTGGTCGTCGTCGGCAGCGGCATCGTCGGCGCCGCCTGCGCCGAGGCGCTCACCCGGCGCGGCGTACGCGTCACGGTCCTGGACCGCTCCCCGCTGGCCTCCGGCACGACCGCGGGCGGCGAGGGCAATCTGCTGCTCTCCGACAAGGCGCCGGGCCCCGAACTCGCCCTCGCCCAGGCCTCCGCGGCCCGCTGGCCGCGGCTGCTGGCCGAGCTGGGGCAGACCCAGGAGTGCGAGTTCGAGCCCAAGGGCGGGCTGGTGGTGGCGGGCGCGGAAGCGGGCGAGGCGGGCGCGCGGGCGTTGCGGGAGTTCGCCGCCGCGCAGCGCGCCGCGGGCGTGGTCGCGCACGAGATACCCCCGGCCGACCTGCCCGGCTACGAACCCCACCTCACCCGCGCCGTCGCCGCCGCCGTCCTCTACCCCGAGGACGCCCAGCTCCAGCCCGTCCTGGCGGCCACCGCGCTGCTGGCCGCCGTACGGGCGCGCGGCGGCGAGGTCCGTACGGGCGTGGAGGCGCTCGGCGTCGAGACGGGCGGTGTCGGGTCGGGTGGTGTCGAGACGGGCGGCGTCGGGACGGGCGGTGTCGGAACGGACGGCGTCGGGACGGACGGTGGGGCGGGCGGTGCGCGCGGGCGGGTGACGGCGGTGCGGACCTCGGACGGAGCGGTGCCGTGCGGCGCCGTGGTCAACGCCGGTGGCCCGTGGGCGGGTTCGTTCGCCGAGGCGGCGGGCGTGCCGCTGCCGGTGCTGCCGCGCCGCGGGCTGGTCCTGGTCACCGCGCCGCTGCCGCCGGGCACCGTACGGCACAAGGTCTACGGCGCCGACTACGTGGGCGCGGTCGGCAGCGACGACGCCGAGCTGCGCACCTCGCCGGTCGTGGAGTCCACCCGCGCCGGCACTGTACTGATCGGCTCCAGCAGACAGCGTGTCGGCTTCGATGCGGCCGTACGCCCCGCGGTCCTCGGCGAACTGGCCCGCGGCGCGGTGCGGTTGTTCCCCGTACTCGGCTCGGTGGCGGCCATCCGCGCCTACGGCGGCTTTCGCCCGTACACCCCCGACCACCTCCCCGTCATCGGCGAGGACCCCCGGCTGCGCGGCGTGTGGCACGCCACGGGCCACGAGGGCTCGGGCATCGGCCTCGCGGCGGCCACCGGCGAACTCCTCGCCCAGCTGTATACGGGCGAGCCGCCCGTGGTGGACCCGAAGCCGTTCCGGGTGGGGCGGCCGGGACTCGGGAGCGAACGGGAGGCGGGCACATGTTCCGGGTGAGCGTGGACGGCGAGGAGCGATGGGCGCGGCCGGGCCAGACGGTGGCCGCGGTCCTGCTGGCCGCGGGCCGCACCTCCTGGCGCAGCACCCGCGGCGGCCGCCCGCGCGGCCTGTTCTGCGGCATCGGCGTCTGCCACGACTGCCTGGTGACGGTCAACGACCTGCCAAACGTCCGCGCCTGCCGCCGCGAGGCGAGCGACGGCGACCGCATCCGCACGCAGGAGGGGGCCGGGCCGGCCTTGGGTGTGGCGGACGGTGTCGGGCGTGAGGTGGGCGGTGATCTGCCCGTGGGGGCGGCGGAGCGCGACGGTGACCGCATCCCGACCCAGCAGGGCGCCGAACTGCCGTCGGTGGCGCCGGACATGGCGCGCGGCGGGCCCGTCGCCGGGGAGGCGGACGCGCAGGGTGGCGGCGCTGCGGGCGCGGGCCGGGAGGAGCGGCGGTGAGTGGTGGCCAGGGGCGGGTGCGTCCTGCCATGCGGGAGGCCGGGCGGCAGGTGGTGGTGGTCGGGGCCGGGCCCGCCGGGATGCGGGCCGCGCTGGCGGCCGCCGACGCCGGGGCGCGGGTGGTCCTGGTGGACGACGGGCCGCGGCCCGGCGGGCAGTACGAGCGGCGCCCGGCCGACGGACCGGCCGGCGCGTCGGCCCGCGCGGTGACCGGCCACCCCGGGATCGAACTGCTGGCGCACACCGCCGTCTGGGCGCTGGAGCGCGGCTGGGGCCCGCACCCGGACACCTGGACCGTCCACGCGCACCAAGGGCCCGCCGACGCCGCCGGGCGCCCGCCCCGCACGCTGCGCGCCGACGCGCTGGTCCTGTGCACGGGCGCGTACGACAGAGCACTGCCCTTCCCCGGCTGGGACCTGCCCGGCGTCGTGACGGCCGGTGCCGCCCAGGCGCTCGCCAAGGGGCAGCGCACCGCCATCGGCCGCCGGGTGGTGCTCAGCGGCACTGGACCGTTCCTGCTGCCGGTCGCCTCCTCACTGCTCGCGGTGGGCGCCCGGGTGCTGGGGGTGTACGAGGCCTCCTCGCCCGCCGGATGGCTGCGCGCACCCCGTACCGCCCTGCGCGACGGCCGCGGCAAACTCCCCGAACTCGCTGTCTACGCCTGCGAGTTGGCGCGGCACCGCGTCCCGTACCGCACCCGCCGCGCGGTCGTCGCCGCACACGGCGGCGACCGGGTGGAGGCGGTGACCCTCGCCCGGCTCACCCCCGACTGGCGCGTCCTGCCCGGCAGTGAGCGCCGCATCGAGGGCGTGGACGCGCTGTGCGTCGGCTACGGCTTCACGCCCCAGCTGGAACTGGCGCTGGCGGCGGGCTGCGCGCTGCGCGAGAACGCGTGGGTGGCCGTCGACGTCTGGCAGGCCACCAGCGCCCCCGGCGTGTACGCGGCCGGCGAGCCGACCGGCATCGGCGGCGCGGAACTGGCCGCGGCGGAGGGGGAGTTGGCGGGCATCGCGGCGGCGGCGCTGCTCGGCCACCGGCGCGATATGCCGCGGGCCGCGGACGCCCGCCGCCGGGTGATCGCGGGCCGCCGCTTCGCCCGGCTGCTGGCCGCCGCGCACCCCGTACGCCCCGGCTGGCACTCCTGGCTCACCGGCGACACCCTCGTCTGCCGCTGCGAGGAGGTGCCGTACCAGGCGCTGCGGGACGGCGCCGAGCGGCACGGCGCCGACGGGATGCGCGCCCTCAAACTCACCACCCGCGTGGGCCTGGGCCCCTGCCAGGGCCGGATCTGCGCCCGCAACGCCGCCGAACTCCTCGCCCCGCGCACCCTCCCGGACCCGCAGACAGCCGACCGGCGCCCCATAGCCCAGCCCGTCCGCCTCGCAGACCTCGCCCGCTTGCCGGCACCGTCGCCCACGACCGGGCTCACGCCCGGGGATCCTGCGACTGGGGCTGAGCCTGGGCCTGCGCCCGCGGGCGGGCCTGCGCCTGCGATGCCTGCGCCCGAGGACGCTGCGGGCGGGCCTGCTTCTGCGGGCGGGCCTGCGCCCGCGACCCCCGCCCCCGCGACCCCCGCCCCCGCGACCCCCGCCCCCGCGGCGCCCGCGCTCGAAGTCCCCGCCTCGGCCGAGGTCGGCCCCGAGTCCCGGTCGATGCCTCCTGATCCCTCGGTGGCGGCCGGCTCTCGTGCCTCACCCGATCCGGCCGTCCCGTCTGTCCCGCCCGTTCCCGACTCGGAGGACCCCGCATGACCAACGGACGCAGCAAGCCCGCCAACCCGCTGACCGGTGTCATCGTCGCCACCGCGCTGCCGTACGCCGAGGACCCGGCGGCGCCCGCCGGGCTCCGGCCCGATCTGGAGCGCTACGCCGAGCACTGTCGCTGGCTGGTCGACAGCGGCTGTCACGGCGTGGGCCCCAACGGGTCCCTCGGCGAGTACTCCTCGCTGACCGACGCCGAGCGGCGCGCCGTGGCCCGTACCGCCGTAGAGGCCGTGGGGCGGGATGCGAGCGTCGTCGTCGGGGTGCACGGCGTGGGGGCGCACCAGGCCCGCCACTGGGCCGAGCTGGCGGCCGAGGACGGCGCCGACGGGGTGCTGTGCCTGCCGCCCACGCTCTACCGGGCGAGCACCGCCGAGGTCGTGCACCACTTCGAGCAGGTCGCCGCGGTCGGTCTGCCGGTCATGGTCTACAACAACCCCCTGGACACCAAGGTCGACCTGACGCCCGAGATGGTCGCCGAGATAGCGCGCATCGACAACGTCCGCGCCGTCAAGGAGTTCTCCGGCGACATCCGCCGGGTGCTGCACATCAAGGAGCAGGCCCCGTCCCTGGACGTGATCGCCGGCGCCGACGACCTCGTCCTGGAAGCGCTCCTGATGGGCGCGACGGGCTGGTTCGCCGGCTTCCCCAACGTCTTCCCGGCGGAGTCGGTGCGCCTCTACGACCTCGCCCGCGCCGGCCGCCTCGCCGAGGCCCGCGAGCTGTACGAGCCGCTGGTCGCCACCTTCCGCTGGGACTCGCGCACCGAGTTCGTCCAGGCCATCAAGCGCGGCATGGACCTGGTCGGCCGCTACGGAGGCCCCTGCCGCCCGCCGCGCGGCCCGCTCACCCCCGTACACCTGGCCCAACTGGACGCCGAGATGCGGCGGGCGACGGACGCCCTGGCGACCCTCGCCAAGGCCGCCGGCTGATGGCCGCTGCCGTCCGCCGCTTCAGCGCCGTCGACTCGCACACCGAGGGCATGCCGACCCGGGTCGTCACCGACGGCGTCGGCACCCTCCCCGGCGCCACCATGGCCGAGCGCCGGCTGTACTTCATGGAGCACCTGGACCACATCCGGCACCTGCTGGTGAACGAGCCGCGCGGGCACCGGGCGATGAGCGGCGCGATCCTCCAGCCCCCGGCCCGCCCGGACGCGGACTGGGGCGTGGTCTACATCGAGGTCTCCGGCTGTCTGCCGATGTGCGGGCAC
Organism: Streptomyces sp. UF-297; assembly: GCF_058245575.1. NCBI lineage: Bacteria > Bacillati > Actinomycetota > Actinomycetes > Kitasatosporales > Streptomycetaceae > Streptomyces > Streptomyces sp. UF-297. Next base: position 60,985 of record NZ_JBSIBZ010000044.1, read on the forward strand.
GGCACGATCGGCGTGGCGACCGTACTGGTGGAGACCGGCCGGGTCACGGTCACCGAGCCGGTCACCACCGTGCGCCTGGACACCCCGGCGGGCCTGGTCGAGGCGAAGGTGGCGGTACGGGACGGCCGCGCCGAGCACGTCACCCTCCGCAACGTCCCCTCCTACGCCCACACGCTGGACGCCACCGTCGAGGTCCCGGCCCTGGGCACGGTCCGCTACGACCTGGCCTACGGCGGCAACTTCTACGCCATCACCCCGCTCGCCGACCTGGGCATCCCCTTCGACACCGCCCACAAGGACGACATCCTCGCGGCGGGCCTGGCCGTCATGGACGCCGTCAACGAGCAGGCCCGCCCCGCCCACCCCACCGACGCGGCCATCTCCGGCTGCCGCCACGTCCAGTTCACCGCCCCGGGCGCCATGGGCCCGGACGGCACCCGCTCGCACTCCCGCAACGCCATGGCCATCCACCCCGGGTGGTTCGACCGCTCCCCGTGCGGCACCGGCACCAGCGCCCGCATGGCCCAGCTGCACGCCCGCGGCGAACTCCCCCTGAACCAGGACTTCATCAACGAGTCCTTCATCGGCACCCGCTTCACCGGCCGCCTCCTGTCCACCACCCACGTCGGCCCGCACCCCGCGGTCATCCCCACCATCACCGGCCGCGCCTGGATCACCGCCACCGCCGACTACACCCTCCACCCCACCGACCCGTTCCCCGAGGGCTTCGTCCTCTAATCCAGGGGCTGATTCAGGGGCGCGGGGAACTGCGCAATCTTCAGGGGCGCGGGGAACCGCGCAAGAGGGGGCGCGGGGAACCGCGCGACCGGCCTCCACCGACCCGCAGCGCCACGACCACCCTCACCCCCCCCGCGCCCTCCTAGCGCAGCGCCGCCGCCTTGCGCTGACGCTCACTCAGCCGCGACCCCGACTCCCGCCGTGCCGACCGCCGCAGCAGCGGCACCGCCAGCACGAACCCGAGCACGGCCCAGGCCGCCAGCACCAGAGCGACCATCGGCAGCTCCCACGAACCGGCCGGCTCCGCCGCCACCGCGGAGTCCGGCAGCAGGGCCGACCGCAGCCCCTGCGCCATCCACTTCAGCGGAAAGACGGAGGCGATGGTGCGTACGACCGACGGCAGCGCCGTGATGGGGAACATCGCCCCGGACGTGATCAGCAGCGCCATCGCCGGCAGCATGATCAGCGCCAGCGCCTCGCGAGGGTTGGGCAGTACGGCGCCGATGGCGGCGCCCAGCGGCACCACCGCCAGCAGCCCCAGCAGCGTGACCCACACCAGCGTCAGCCAGTCGGCGGGCGAGGAGGGCAGCGGGCCGTCCGCCACCAGCGCACCGGCCCCCAGCATCAGTACGAGCATGCCGAGGGAAATCCCCGTCACCAGCAGCGACTTGGCGACCAGATAGGCGGGGATGCCGCCGGGCGTGGCCCGCAGCCGCAGCAGCGCGCCCTCCTCCCGCTCGGTCACCAGCATCTGCGGGACGGTGATCACGCCGATCTGGAAGATCATGTACGCGGAGAATCCGGCGAACATCAGCTGGCTCACCGGGGTGCTGGTGCCGGGGATGTCGTCGTCCAGGAAGGAGGCGATGACCAGGGCGACCACCACATTGGTCAGATACCCGAACAACTCCTTGCGGGTGCGCACCAGTTGGCGCAGCTCGATGACGCCGCGCCGCAGCCCCGCCCGCCAGTACAGCTGCTTCACGCGGGCACTTCCTCACGGTTGTCGGTGGCGCCTGCGGGGACGGCCGGTCCGTCGGCCCGCTCCTGGGTGTTGACCATGTGGAGGTAGGTGTCCTCCAGCGTCGGGCGGCGCACCTCCAGGCCGGGTATCGGCCCGCGTATGCGCTCGTGCAGCTCCCACACCAGGCGGGAGGGGTCGGCGGTGCGCTCCCTGCGGTCCGTACCGTCCGGCTCGCTCCAGCGCACCTCGGCCTGCGCGGCGGCCTGCCGGGCCAGTTCGGCGGGGGTGCCGCAGATGCGGATGCGGCCGCTGACGAGCATGGCGATACGGTCCGCCAGCCGCTCGGCCTCGGTGAGGTCGTGGGTGGTCAGCAGGACGGTGACGCCCTCCTCGCGGGCGAGCGTCTCCACCAGGACGTGGAAGTCGCGCCGGGCCTCGGGGTCGAAGCCGGTGGTCGGCTCGTCCAGGAAGAGGAGTTCGGGGCGGCCGACGATGCCGAGGGCGACGTCCAGGCGCCGCCGCTGGCCGCCGGAGAGCTGCTCGACCTTGCGCCCGGCCTGCTCGGTCAGCCCGACCAGCGCCAGCAGCCCGGCCGGGTCGCGGGGGTCGGGGTAGTACTCGGCGAAGTGCCCCAGCAGCTCCGCCACCCGCCAGCGGCCGTGGTCGCGCCAGGACTGCAGGACGAGCCCGAGCCGCCCGCGCCAGGCGTCGCCGCCGCGCTCCGGGTCCTGGCCCAGGACGCTGACGTCCCCGGCGGAGCGGCTGCGGAAGCCCTCCATGATCTCGACGGTGGTGGTCTTGCCCGCCCCGTTGGGGCCGAGCAGCGCGAACACCTCGCCGCGGTGGATCTCCAGGTCGATGCCCTTGAGCACCTCGTTGTCGCCGTACGCCATCCGCAGGTCGCGGACTTGGACGACGGGCTGGTCGGTCGTCATCGGTGGGTCCCCCCGTGTGCTGGTGCGGCCGCTTCGGCCGCCGCAGTCGTTGTCCGTACGCCGGGTGTCCCCGGTGTTTCCCGGCCCGGTGTTTCCCGGCCCTGCGTCCCCTGTCCCTGCGGTGCCCCCGCGGCGCCTTCGACGATGGCCCGCAGCGCCGCCACATGGCCCTCGAAGGCGGTGCGCCCGCGCGCGGTGAGCCGCACCCGGGTGCGGCGCTTGCGCCCGCCGCCCTCCTTGCGGATCTCCAGATAGTCCGCCTCCTCCAGCGTATGGAGCTGCTTGGAGAGCGCGGAGTCGCTGAGCGAGAGGCTGTCGCGGACGAAGGCGAAGTCGGCCCATTCGGTGGCGGCCAGCAGCGCGACCACCGACAGCCGGGTGGAGGGGTGGATCAGCTCGTCGAATCCGGCGGGTGTGGTCATCGGGACGCTTCCTGGGGGTGCGGCGCTTCTCCGGGGCCCGGCGAGGCCGCTTCTTTGGGGCGCAGCGCGGCGTTCGACCAGCGGGTCGCGGGCGGTACGACGGCCAGGAAGGCGCCGGCCGTCAAGGTGGCCTGCACCAGGCTCCCGCAGGGCAGTTCGGCCCACCTCACCAGCCATCCGGACAGCGGGACGACGACGGCGACCACGGCCAGCGCCGCGAAGAACGTGCCGGTCGAGCGCCAGGTGTAGTGCGATCGGTGCAGCTGCATCCGGGCCTTGCGGCGCTCCCGTACGCCGACCCACGCCAGCAGCGCGACATAGGCGGCGAGCACCGGCCAGAAGCCCCAGCCGGGCAGCTCCAGGCCCCAACTGGCGATGAAGAGCCACATGATGGCGGCCGTGGGCAGGACGGAGCGGTGTCCGCCGGTGGAGCGGCGCTCCACCTCGTCGTACACGCGCTCCTGCGGGACCCGGATCCGCTGCAGATCCGCCCAGGCCCGCTCGGCGTCCACCGGTGTGCTCAAGCTCGTCGCCTCCCCGTGACGTTGGGCTTTTCCATGGCGTCCGCATGGCTTTCCCAGTGGGAAAGTTAGCGCCGGCTTTCCGAGTGGGCAAGTCGACGTCGGGAAGTGGCTTCCCGCGGCCCCGCGAAAGCTCCGCGATGGGCCTCCGGAAGGTCCCGCGCCCCCATTGACTAGCCGTATTCACCAAGGCCAGGATGTGAATATCTCAATCCAGTCGATGGTAGGGAGACAGGGCCCATGTCAGGACCGCGACCCGTGCGGGCACCGCGTGGTACGCAGCTCAGCGCCCGGGGATGGCAGCAGGAAGCCGCTCTGCGGATGCTGCAGAACAACCTCGACCCGGAGGTCGCCGAGCACCCGGACCAGCTCGTCGTCTACGGCGGCACCGGCAAGGCCGCCCGCGACTGGCGCTCCTTCGACGCCATGGTGCGCACCCTCACGACCCTCAAGCAGGACGAGACGATGCTCGTCCAGTCCGGCCGCCCGGTCGGTGTGATGCAGACGCACGAGTGGGCGCCGCGGGTCCTGATCGCCAACTCCAACCTCGTGGGGGACTGGGCGAACTGGGAGGAGTTCCGCCGCCTGGAGGCCCTCGGCCTGACCATGTACGGGCAGATGACGGCCGGTTCGTGGATCTACATCGGCACCCAGGGCATCCTCCAGGGCACCTACGAGACCTTCGCCGCCGTCGCCGCGAAGAAGTTCGGCGGCAGCCTCGCCGGGACCATCACCCTGACCGCGGGCCTGGGCGGCATGGGCGGCGCGCAGCCGCTGGCCGTGACGATGAACGACGGCGTGGCGATCTGCATCGACTGCGACCCGCGCGCCATCGAGCGCCGCATCGAGCACCGCTACCTGGACGTGAAGGCCGACTCCCTGGAGCACGCCCTCCAGCTCGCCGTCGAGGCCCGCGACGCCCGCCGGCCGCTCTCCATCGGCCTGCTGGGCAACGCCGCCGAGCTGCTGCCGCGGATGCTGGCCGAGAGCGCGCCGATCGACATCGTCACCGACCAGACCAGCGCCCACGACCCGCTGTCGTACCTGCCGCTGGGCGTCGACTTCGCGGACATGGCCTCCTACGCCGCCGAGAAGCCCGCCGACTTCACCCAGCGGGCCCGCGAGTCGATGGCCCGGCACGTCGAGGCCATGGTCGGCTTCATGGACGCCGGCGCCGAGGTCTTCGACTACGGCAACTCCATCCGCGGCGAGGCCCAACTGGCCGGGTACGAGCGGGCGTTCGCCTTCCCCGGCTTCGTGCCCGCCTACATCCGGCCGCTGTTCGCCGAGGGCAAGGGGCCCTTCCGCTGGGCGGCGCTCTCCGGCGACCCGGCCGACATCGCGGCCACCGACCGCGCCATCCTGGACCTCTTCCCGCAGAACGAGTCGCTGGCCCGCTGGATCAAGCTGGCGGGGGAGCGGGTCCACTTCCAGGGCCTGCCGGCCCGTATCTGCTGGCTCGGCTACGGCGAGCGCGACAAGGCGGGCGAGCGCTTCAACGACATGGTCGCCTCCGGTGAGCTGGCCGCGCCGCTGGCCATCGGGCGCGACCACCTGGACTGCGGCTCGGTCGCCTCGCCCTACCGCGAGACCGAGGCCATGAAGGACGGCTCGGACGCCATCGCGGACTGGCCGCTGCTGAACGCCATGGTCAATGTCGCCTCCGGCGCGTCCTGGGTCTCCCTGCACCACGGCGGCGGCGTGGGCATGGGCCGCTCCCTCCACGCGGGCCAGGTGACGGTCGCCGACGGTACGGCGCTCGCGGGCGAGAAGATCCGGCGCGTCCTGACCAACGACCCGGGCATGGGCGTCATCCGCCACGTCGACGCGGGCTACGAGCGCGCCGACGAGGTCGCCACGGCCCGCGGCGTCCGCATCCCCATGCGGGAGGATTCGTGACGTCACCCGACCACCACCCGGCTGTGGGCAGGCGTTCCGCGCCGGCGGAACAGTTGCCCACAGCGATGGGCGGGGCTCCCCCGGTGGAGCGGCCGCGCGCCGCGCCGGGCTTTCACGAGATGTGGAGGGACCTGCGGCCCATCGGCCGCGACACGGACAGCGGCGGCTACCGCCGCTTCGCGTGGAGCGCCGCCGACGCCGACTGCCGCGACTGGTTCAGGGCACAGGCCGAGATCCGCGGCCTCACCTACGAGCTGGACCGCAACGGCAACCAGTGGGCCTGGCTGGGCGACCCGGCCGCCGGTGACGCCGTCGTCACCGGCTCGCACCTGGACTCCGTCCCCGACGGCGGCGCCTTCGACGGCCCGCTCGGCGTCGTCTCCTCCTTCGCCGCGCTCGACGAACTCCGCGGCAGAGACGCCCCGTTCACCAGACCCCTGGCGATCGTGAACTTCGGCGACGAAGAAGGCGCCCGCTTCGGCCTGGCCTGCGTGGGCTCCCGCCTGACCGCGGGGCAGCTGACGGCCGAGCGGGCACACGAACTGCGTGACGCCGAGGGCATCACCCTGCCGCAGGCCATGGAGCGCGCCGGCTACGACCCCGAGGCGATCGGCCCCGACCCCGAACGCCTCGCCCGCATCGGCGCGTTCGTGGAACTCCACGTCGAACAGGGCCGCGCCCTGGACCTCTCCGGCGACCCGGTCGGCATCGCCTCCGCGATCTGGCCGCACGGCCGCTGGCGGTTCGACTTCCACGGCGAGGCCAACCACGCGGGCACCACCCGCCTGGACGACCGCCGCGACCCGATGCTCACCTACGCCGAGACCGTCCTCGCCGCCCGTACGCAGGCCCGGCTGGCCGGCGCGCTGGCCACCTTCGGCAAGGTCGCCGTCGAACCCAACGGCGTCAACGCCATCCCCTCCCTGGTCCGCGGCTGGCTCGACTCCCGCGCCGCCGACCAGGAGACCCTGGACACCGTCATCGCCCGGATCGAGGCCGCGGCCCGCGAGCGCGCCGAGCGCGACGGCGTGGACCTCACCGTCACCCGGGAGTCCTTCACCCCCGTCGTGGAGTTCCAGCACGCGCTGCGCGACGAGCTGGGCACGATCCTGGGCGGGCGCACCGGCCGGGACATCCCGGTCCTGGGCACCGGCGCCGGGCACGACGCGGGCATTTTGTCCGGCAGCATCCCCACCGCCATGCTGTTCGTACGCAACCCCACCGGCGTCTCGCACTCACCCGCCGAATCCGCGGCGGAGGACGACTGCGTCGCGGGGGTACGCGCACTCGCCGACGTACTGGAGGGCCTGGCGTGCAGATGACGCCGCCGCAACCGCCGACCGCGACGACAGGCCCCTCGGCCGTGTACTGGCTGGAGCACGCCTGGCTCGGCACCCATGTCGAGCCGGGCGTCACCGTGGAGGTGCGCCAGGGCCGCATCTCCGCCGTACGCACCGGGGCCGGTGCCCCGCCGCCGGGCGCCACCGCGCTGCGCGGCCTGACCCTCCCCGGCCTGGCCAACGCCCACTCGCACGCCTTCCACCGCGCCCTGCGCGGCACCGTCCAGGTGGGCTCGGGCACCTTCTGGACCTGGCGCGAGGTGATGTACCAGGTCGCCTCCCGCCTCACCCCGGACACCTACTTCGCCCTCGCCCGCGCCGTCTACGCCGAGATGGCGCTGGCCGGCATCACGTGCGTGGGGGAGTTCCACTACCTCCACCACGCGCCGGGCGGCACCCGCTACGACGACCCCAACGCGATGGGCGAGGCCCTGATCGCGGCCGCCGCCGAGGCGGGCATCCGCATCACCCTCCTGGACACCGCCTATCTCTCCGCCGGCTTCGGCGCACCTCCCAACCACCATCAACTGCGGTTCTCCGACGGCACCGCCCAGGACTGGGCCGAACGCTGTTCAGTTCTCAAGGACCGTGACCACGCCCGGATCGGGGCGGCCGTGCACTCCGTACGGGCCGTGCCCGCCGGTCAGTTGGCGACGGTGGCGCAGTGGGCCCAGGACCGGCGGGCCCCGCTGCATGTGCACCTCTCGGAGCAGACCGCGGAGAACGACGCCTGCCAGGAGGCGCACGGCTGCACCCCCACCCGGCTGCTCGCCGACCACGGGGTGCTCGGCCCGCGCACCACCGGTGTCCACAACACCCACCTCACCGGCCAGGACATCGCCCTGATCGGCAACAGCGGCACCGGCACCTGCATGTGCCCCACCACCGAGCGCGACCTCGCCGACGGCATCGGCCCGGCCGCCGCCCTCCAGGCCGCCGGCAGCCCCCTCTCGCTCGGCTCCGACAGCCACGCCGTCATCGACCCGTTCGAAGAGGCCCGCGCCCTGGAGCTGGACGAGCGCCTGCGCACCCGCACCCGCGGCCACTGGACGGCCAACGCCCTGCTGCGCGCCGCCACCGCCGACGGCCACGCCGCCCTGGGCTGGCAGGACGCGGGCACCATCGAGACCGGCTCGCTCGCCGATCTGACCACCGTCGCCCTGGACTCGGTCAGAACCGCGGGCCCGCTGCCCCGACTGGCCGCGGAGACCGCCGTATTCGCCGCCTCGGCAGCGGATGTGCGGCACACCGTGGTCGGCGGCCGTCATCTCGTACGCGACGGGGCGCACACCCTGATCCCCGATACCGCAGCGGCCCTCGCCACCTCCATCGCCGCCCTGAGGACCCCATGACCGAGAACCCCGTGCGCCACGACACCACCAAGCGCCGCGCCACCTCCCACGAGGGCGCGAGCACCCTCATCACCCACATCAGCAGCCTGGTCACCAACGACCCCTCCCTCGGTGACAACTCCCCCCTCGGCCTGATCCAGGACGCGGCTCTCGTCATCGACGGCGACCGCATCGCCTGGGTCGGTGAATCCAGCAAAGCACCCGCCACTGACAATCGCCTCGACGCGGGCGGCCGGGCGGTGATCCCCGGCTTCGTGGACTCCCACTCCCACCTGGTCTTCGCCGGTGACCGCACCCAGGAGTTCAACGCCCGCATGTCGGGCCGCCCTTACTCCGCCGGCGGCATCCGCACCACCGTCGCCGCCACCCGCGCCGCCACCGACGAGGAGCTCTCCGCCAACGTCGCCCGCTACCTCGCCGAGGCCCTGCGCCAGGGCACCACCACCCTGGAGACCAAGTCCGGCTACGGCCTGACCGTCCAGGACGAGGCCCGCGCGCTGCGCATCGCCGCCGCCCACACCGACGAGGTCACCTACCTCGGCGCGCACATCGTCTCCCCGGACTACACCGACGACCCGGCCGGGTACGTCGGCCTCGTCACCGGCCCGATGCTGGACGCCTGCGCCCCGCACGCCCGTTGGATCGACGTCTTCTGCGAGAAGGGCGCCTTCGACGGCGACCAGGCCCGCGCGATCCTCACCGCGGGCAAGGCCGCGGGCCTGATGCCCCGCGTGCACGCCAACCAGCTCTCCTACGGCCCCGGCGTCCAGCTGGCCGTCGAACTGGACGCGGCCTCCGCCGACCACTGCACCCACCTGACCGACGCGGACGTGGACGCGCTGGCCCACTCCGCCACGGTGGCCACCCTGCTGCCCGGCGCGGAGTTCTCCACCCGCGCGCAGTGGCCCGACGCCCGCCGCATCCTGGACGCGGGCGCCACCGTCGCGCTGTCCACCGACTGCAACCCCGGCTCGTCCTTCACCTCCTCGATGCCCTTCTGCATCGCACTGGCCGTACGGGACATGGGGATGACCCCCGACGAGGCCCTGTGGTCCGCCACGGCGGGCGGCGCCGCGGCCCTGCGCCGCCAGGACGTCGGCCGCCTCACCCCCGGCGCCCGCGCCGACCTGGCCCTCCTGGACGCCCCCAGCCACGTCCACCTCGCCTACCGCCCGGGTGTCCCCCTGGTGACGGACGTCTGGCACAAGGGAGTTCACGTCCACGGCTAGGCGGCCAGGCCCCCGTACACAACAGGGCCCGCCCCCGACCGTTTCCGGTCAGGGGGCGGGCCCTGTGGGTGAGGACACATCACGGCACGGCGCGCGGCCGCGCCTCATTCCTCGACCATCAGCCCCTTGCGGAGCCGTACGAGCGTGCGCGACAGCAGCCGGGAGACGTGCATCTGCGAGATGCCCAGCTCCTCGCCGATCTCCGACTGCGTCATATTGGCGACGAAGCGCAGCGAGAGGATCTTCCGGTCGCGCGGCGGGAGTTCGGCGATCAGCGGCTTCAACGACTCGACGTACTCGATGCCTTCGAGCCCGTGGTCCTCGTAGCCGATACGGTCCGCCAGCGCGCCTTCGGAGTCGTCCTCCTCGGGCTGTGCGTCCAGCGAGCTCGCGGTGTACGCGTTGCTCGCGGCCATTCCCTCGATGACTTCTTCATTGGTGATGCCCAGCCGCTCGGCCAGCTCGCCCACCGTCGGCGAACGGTCCAGCTTCTGTGCGAGCTCGTCCCCGGCCTTGGCCAGGTCCAGGCGCAGTTCCTGCAGACGCCTCGGTACGCGCACCGACCAGCTGGTGTCGCGGAAGAAGCGCTTGATCTCGCCGACGATGGTCGGCATGGCGAACGTCGGGAACTCCACGCCACGGCTGAGTTCGAAGCGGTCGATCGCCTTGATGAGGCCGATCGTGCCGACCTGGACGATGTCCTCCATCGGTTCGCTGCGGGAACGGAACCGGGAGGCCGCGAACTTCACCAGGGCGAGATTGAGTTCGACCAGGGTGTTGCGGACGTACGCGAATTCGTGGGTGCCTTCTTCCAGCGATTCCAGGCGCTCGAAGAGGGTCTTGGACAGGGCCCGCGCGTCCAGCGGTCCCACCTCGTCGTACGGCGGGATCTCCGGCAGCCCGTCGATGTGGGGCTCGGTGTGGGGCTCGGGCGTCTCGGGCAGGGATGTCGACGACGCGGGCTCCCGGGTGTGTTCGGTGCGCAATTCGTCGAGCCGGGGTGACATGGTGTCCTCCATCGTTCTCGGCATATGGCTGCCGAAGCCTCTACGTGAAGCTGCGGTGTGCGGCGCCTCCAAAGCCGGCCGTATCGAATGTGTCTCTACTACGCCTACCTGTCTTTGCCTGAAGATGGCAAGTTCGTGTTGTCCATATTTGGCGGTAAATGGGCATTGTTCGGCTTCCGGCGGGGCGTATGAAAGGCGTAGGGTTCAGCGACGCAGTTGTCAGCAATCCGACGCCGAGACAGCAAGAGGGGTGCGCACGCATGGACCGCGGGACGGTCGGCAGTGCCAGCCGGGGCCGGCTCCAGGTGGCGATCCGGCACCACGGTGCCAGCGCGGTCGTGGCCGCGGCGGGTGAGCTCGATCACCACACCGCGGATCTGTTGCGTGAATCACTGGAGAGCTGTCTCGACGATGGCTTTGCGCGACTGGTCGTCGACTGTTCGCAATTGGAGTTCATGGACTCCACCGGACTCAATGTCCTCCTCGGCGCCCGCCTGAAAGCAGAGGCCGAAGGCGGTGGTGTCCATCTGGCCGGGATGCAGCCGGTGGTGGCCCGGGTCTTCGAGATCACCGGCGCGGAGGCCGTTTTCACGGTGCACGACTCCCTCGATGCGGCGCTGGCCGACTGACGGTGAACGCGGCATCCGGAGGGTTTCCCTCCGGACACGTTGTCCGCGTCACATCTTCCGTACCCAACAAGTGGGTGTTCTCACGGTCCGGTCGGGCAGGAGACATCTGAATCTGTTGAAACTGACAGGTATCCGTATCCGTGAACAGGCGAATCGGTGAGGTGAAGCGCTGATGAGCACCACCCGGCCGTATCCGCCGGGCGACCTCGGCCCTGAGCCGGGCGACGCGGGCGCTCCCGCCGCCTCCCAGGTCCCGGCCCCCGCCGGTCAGGTCCGCAGGCTGCGCCTGGCAGGCGCCCAGGGCCCGGTGGCACGTGCCAGGGACTTCGCCCGCGAGGCGCTGCACGACTGGGGCTGGCTGCCGGCCGCCGGCGCCGACCAGCGCGCCGCGGCGGAGGACGTCCTGCTCGTGGTCTCCGAGCTGGTCACCAACGCCTGTCTGCACGCCGAGGGCCCCGAGGAGCTGCGGCTGCGCTCCGGCGCCAAGGTGCTGCGGCTGGAGGTCACCGACCTGGGGGCGGGTGCCCCGGCACCGCGCACCCCGCACCGCGCGGGCCGCCCCGGCGGGCACGGCATGTTCATCGTCCAGCGCCTGTGCCTGGACTGGGGGGTCGTCCGCAACCCCGACGGCACCGGCAAGACGGTGTGGGCGGAGCTGGCGGCTCCCTCCTGACAGGCGCGGGGCGTTTTCGTCCCGCGCCTGGCTCAACTCCCTTTCCCCTGCTGCCTCATGGCCGTACAGATCCGGCCTGTTCTTTGACTTCCCTCGACAAGGTCCCCGGCGTACCTTGAGCCACCGATCTGATGTGCCGTCAGTAACATCCGGCGGTGCTGCACCCGCGCGAGAAGGGGAACATGAGGTGGCCCGCTTCTACGAACAGCACGGCACGCGCCCTGGGCGGGCGGCAGGCCTGGCCGCGGCCGCGGCGCTGACAGCGGGGTCGGCGGTGCTGCTCGCCGCACCGGCCGCGCACGCCGATGTCGTCGACGTCGACTACCAGTGCAAGACGCCGATCGGCAACAAGGGCGCGGTCTCGCCCATCGACATCAAGAGCACCAAGAGCGGCGGCGGCTACAAGCTCGTCATGACCTTCCAGAAGGGCGTCTCCTCCAGCCCGGTGGAGCTGGGCGCGGGCGCGATGAAGCCCAGCGCGCTGATCCAGCTCGGCGGCGCGGAGAGCGGCACCGTAGCGGTGTCCGGGCCCGCCAACGACAAGGCGATTCCGGCCAACACCCCCATCAAGATCAGCGACCTGAGCGGTACGTACACGCCGAAGAAGAGCGGCAAGGTCACCTTCACCGCCTCCACGCTCACCATCAAGGCCCTGGGCACGACCACGACCTGCACCCCCAACAACAACCCCAAGCCCTCGCTGAACCTGGACGTACAGGGCTCGGGCGGTACCTCCGGAGGCACTTCCGGCGGCTCGGCCGGCTCGTCCGGTTCGACCGGGGCCGACGGGTCCACGGGCGCGGCCCCGGGCTCGGGTACCTCCGGCGGCGACCGGCTGCCCCAGACGGGCCCCGCCGACTCCGCCATTGCCCTGGGCACCTTCGGCGGCACGGTCCTCCTGGCGGGCGCCGCGGGCGCGCTGTGGCTGACGCGCCGCAACCAGCGCAAGGCCTAGCGGCACGAGGCACGGCCCCGCACGTCGTACGCGTACGAGCACCAGGAGCTGCCGAATGCCGCCGATGCCCTCCCGTCTCCGCGCAGCGGCCGTGGGTGCGGTCCTCGCGGCCGCGGCCGCCGCCGTCGCGCTGAGCCCGGCGCCGGCCGCCGCGGACCGCGCTCCGGCGGGGCCCGC